>NZ_JBKTXS010000009.1:0-76265 GCF_046951855.1 Lentihominibacter sp.
GCATAAGGGAACCGCTTTCAAAACAGCATTGTGTCCAGGCATATTCTTTTGGAAAAGAACGTCCGCGGTCTCCTTCAATATATCCTTTAGCATTAATGAAATCATATCGGTGGCCGTTTAGGTAGATATTTCCGTTAACGGTATGTTTCATGCTCACTACGCTATGGCGGCATTCCATAAAAGGGACATAACAAAAAGGTCCCATTATATCATATTTTATGGGAGTCAGGTCTCCGAATATTATATTGCCGGATATTTCAAGATCAGGTGAGACTGTATCAAAGGTCATCCCGTTTTCACCAAGATAGTTTTTTGAGATATTAATGTGAAGATTTGATTTTTGATGTTGTATATATTTATAGGGGAATTTTGCTATAAATGAAGCTTCATCAGTAATGACCTGAAGAGAACAGTACCGTTTAATTTTTGATTTGTGACTGGCGGCAATGACAGCAAGAGTTTCGGAATCAGACTGACATTTGAAATACCACCCGCAGAAATAATCATTCATGTGATATATCTCGCTTTTTAAAAAAATTTGTTTCAGTTATTGTTCCCTTCAGGATTGAAATTATTCTATTATCAGCCGCCTGCGACTACTCTTCTGAGTACAACTTTGTCTCCATCGCAGACTATGGTGGCTTCGTAGTCTGCCGGTCGGATACGTACGTCATTGACCTTGACCATGGCACGGCTCATTTTCTGTTCTTTCATCAGATCAGCGATACTCATACCGTCGCTTAGTTCAGTTTCTTTTTGATTTAATATTACTTTCATTGTCACCCCTCCTTTTAAAGTCCTATATATTCGGCATATACGGCCTTAGCGCGCTTTTCATCGCTTACATGTTTTATGATGGCCCTGCCGTTTTTAAATAATTTTATTTCTATATTTCCATCATTGAAATCAAGTGTATATTTTGTATATTTTACAGTTCCCTGAGAACTGAGTTTTTCAGCGTATTTTTCAAAACTGATTTCGCCTTCTTTTTTAGGGATCACCTGTACAGAATCTTTTCCGCACATTGTAGCTGTCTGTGACCCTGTGACTTTGCCGTAGAAGGCATAGTCCTTTTTACCGCAGACAGGACAGTCGGGATCTTTGTCTACCGGAATATATTCAAAATAGTTTTCCCATACATCAAAAGACACCAGATCATGGCGTACAGCATCTGAACCTGTAAGGAGCTTAAGCACCTCAGCTGATTGAAGAGCGGCAACCATACTTGCCGCAGAATTGAGTATACCTACCGTAGCACATGTAGGCTGCTCTCCGGGAGAGTATTCTTCTTCACCGAGAAAACATTTCAGACATGGCTGATTGCTGCCGGGCAGGATATTCATAGTCATACCGGATGACGCCAAAGTACCTCCGTATATCCATGGCTTTTTAAGATGGTGGCAGGCTTCATTGAGAAGGAGTCGAACCTCCATGCTGTCTGTGGCGTCAACTATAAGATCTACATCTTCTATGAGATTATCTATTGTTCCGCTGTTTATATCTGTGATAACCGGATCTATAGTGATTTCGGAATTGACGGATCTGAGATATTCAGAAGCTGCAATAGCCTTGGGAGTTTCGTCTTCGGCTTCTTTTTCAGTGAATATCGTCTGTCTTTGAAGTTCTGCTGTTTCTATATAATCTCCGTCTATAAGCCGTATGTATCCGACACCGGCTCTGGCGAGATTATTGGCAACAGCAGCGCCTATTGAACTCATTTCTATGATAGCTACACGGGCTTTTTTTATTTTTTCCTGACCTTTTTTCCCGAGACCAGCAAAGATCTCTTGTCTTACATATCGTGATATAGTATTGCTGTTATCCATTTTATAATTCACCTCTGCTTATAATACCGATGCTTTCTATGCAAGCTTCGATTTCTTCGTCATCAGTAAAATATCCCGGGCTGATGCGAACAGTTCCTCCTGTATCAAGCGTTCCTATGGTCTTGTGAGCATCGGGAGCACAGTGAAGACCGCTTCTTGTTGCTATATTGAATACCTGATCGAGGTAAATGGAGACATCCTGTGATTCAAAGCCATCTATGGTTATAGATACTACAGGCCCTCGATCATGGTTCAATGGACTGTAGATATTTACGCCGGGTAGTTTTATGAGGCCGTTTATAAGCATATCCGTCAGTTCTTTGTCACGTGCATGTATTTTGTCAATTCCTTCATCCATGATAAATTTTATACCGGCTCCAAGACCTGCTATTCCGGGAACATTTAATGTACCGCTTTCATATTTATCGGGTCTGTCGTCAGGCTGGTGAAGCATTTCTGATCGGCTCCCTGTTCCTCCCTGTTTTAAAGTTTTCAGTTCTATGCCCGGCTTTATATAAAGACCTCCGGTTCCCTGGGGGCCGTAAAGACATTTGTGTCCGGGAAATGCCAGCATATCTATGTTCATTTCCTGTACATCTATTTTTAAAGCCCCCGCGGACTGAGAAGCGTCTACGAGAAATAATATCCTCTGCTGTCTGCATATTTTTCCGATGGCAGCAATATCATTGATTGTTCCTGTTACATTTGAAATATGAGTGAATACTGCCAGTTTAGTATTTTCTTTTATTGCAGCGGCGACATCGTCAGGATTAACACCTGTTTCGAGGGATGCTTTTATTTTGGTTACTTCGACTCCCGCATCTTTTAAGTGCTCGAGAGGTCTGGCAACCGAGTTGTGCTCCAGAGAGGATGTGATAATGTGATCCCCTTTTGTTACAGAGCCTTGTATGGCAAGGTTTAGAGCATCTGTCGCGTTGAAGCAGAATATGATAGATTCAGGATTCTCTGCATGAAACAGGCGGCTGCACAGAAATCTTGTTTCCGCTACTATATCTCCTGCAGCCAAGGAGATCTTGTGACCGGATCTTCCGGGATTGCCTGAAGCATTTATTAATGCGTCATTGACAGCGGAGTATACTGTCATCGGCTTTTTTCCGGATGTTGCTGCATAATCTAAATAAATCATAATTTGCCTTCCTTTATTATTTATAAAATATCGATTTGTGATATTAACTGAATATAACAAAGCTTATAGCCAAAATAATCGGCAAAGCCGACTTTATTCTGAATTATATTTTATTTTAACACATAACTTGTTTACTGTAACGAGAAAAATATTAAAATAATAACCGGTATAAAATACGTGAGAATGGTTTTTATGGCAAAAGTCACTCCTATTTGATATAATAAAACGTCAGAGGGGAGAACACGATGATTTATAACAATATTTTAGAAGCAATGGGGAATACACCTATAATAAAACTCGGGCATATGGGAGATAAAGAAGGCGCTGAGATACTTGTTAAATTTGAAGGCCTCAATGTAGGAGGCTCTATAAAGACGAGAACAGCTTATAACATGATACGGGATGCCGAGAAAAAGGGTCTCATAAATAAGGATACGGTAATAGTAGAGCCTACCAGCGGTAATCAGGGCATAGGGCTTGCGCTTGTAGGGGCTGTAAGAGGATATGAGACGAAAATAATAATGCCTGATTCAGTAAGTGAGGAAAGACGAAAGCTTGTGGCTCATTATGGAGCCGAGGTGATTCTTGTGCATGATGCAGGCAATATCGGTGAATGTATAGAAGAATGTCTTCAAACTGCGTTGAGGATGCAGCGGCAAGATCCGAGAGTGTTTGTGCCACAGCAGTTTGAAAATCCTGCTAATCCACAGATACAGAGGAATCAGACGGCTGAGGAAATCTTAAAACAAGTGGACGGACCGATACATGGATTCTGCTCGGGAATAGGAACAGGAGGAACCATCACAGGAATCGGTGAGAGGCTCAAAGAAGAAAATCCTGATATAGAGATCTGGGCAGTGGAGCCCGAACATGCATCTATACTTTCAGGGGGCTCCATAGGAACTCATCTTCAGATGGGCATAGGAGACGGTGTGATACCGGAGATACTGAATCAGAAAATATATGATGATATCTGTATAGTAAAAGATGGGGAAGCTATAAAAACATCAAAGGATCTGGCATCAAAGGAGGGCATTATGTGCGGAATATCAAGCGGCACTAATGTAGCGGCTGCCATAAAACTGGCAAGGAAACTGGGCAAGGGTAAAACTGTGGTAACGGTGCTTCCTGATACGGCTGAGAGATATTTTTCAACGCCGCTGTTTGGTTAGTTGGTAGGATCGAATATGTAATATATTGTCTTGAATTGGTTTGGAGGCCGCGATGAAATACGATTTTGACGAGATTATTGACAGAAGGAATACAAGCTGTGAGAATGTGGAAGGTTTCAGATCATATATATTTCCTGAAGATCCTGATATAATACTCCCGGTTCCTGATGAAGAAATGATAAGGATGTGGGTGGCCGATATGGAGTTTGCAGTAGCTCCTGAGATTTGTCAAGCAATAAGAGATCGGGTAAACAAGAGGATATTTGGATATACAGGTGTTTTCGGAGCAGAGTATCGTGATACTTTTGCAAGGTGGTGCTCAGTTAAATATGACTGGAGTTTCCCCGCTGAACAGCTGGTTTTCTCTCCGGGAATAGTACCGGCTCTTTATGAATTGGTAGGAAATATCACACAGCCCGATGAAAAGGTGTTGTTTCTTACTCCTGCTTATGGGTTTTTCAAGCATGCATGTAGATATAACAATCGTGAATTCGTAAGTTCTGATATGTTGAATAAAGATGGCGATTTTTTTGCGGACGTGGATGATTTTGCAAAGAAGGCTGCAGATCCAAAGGTAAAACTGGTGATATGGTGCAATCCTCATAATCCTACCGGAAGGGTATGGTCTGACAAAGAGGCTCGAAAAATAGGAGAGATAGTTGAGAAAAACGATCTTTGGATAATTTCAGATGAGATACACTGTGACCTTACGAGAAGGGATATACATCATATACCCATGGGGAAGATAATGCCGCAGTACGGGAAACTCATTACCTGTATGGCGGCAAGCAAGACTTTCAATATAGCAGGAATGATGTTTTCGAATATAATTATAAGGGATGACCGCTTGAGAAGAAAATTTGTCAGAAGTGATAAACTCGGCGGTTTGGTGAATCCTCTTTCTCTTGAAGCAAACCTTGCTGCATACAAAAAGGGAGGACCGTGGCTTGATGAACTGAAATCCTATCTTGACGGTAATTTTCGTTTCGCAGTGGATTTTATAAGAAAAAACATTCATGGAGCTATATGTAAAGTTCCGGAAGCGACTTATCTTTTGTGGTTAGACCTCAGAAAATGCGGTATAGATATCAGTGATCTTTCAAGATTTTTTGCCCAGGAAGCAGGTGTTCTTGTAGAGAGCGGCAATAAATTGTTTGTAGGAAATGCCGATGGTTTTGTCAGAATAAACTTAGCCATGCCAAGGGCTTTAGTGAAAGAAGGTCTTTGCCGAATGGCCAAGGCAGTTTCAAATAATTGCAGAACCATATGATTAGTGATTAGATACTTTCAGATAAAAATATGCTATAATGATGTTGACACAGCAATGAGCTACATATGTTTTGTGATGCTGTAACGGAATAATTTTAAAATGGAGGAATAGATATGGATAATAATAAACGCCCTGAATCTATGAAGCGGATAACGACTCAGGCTTTGGCTGATACTTTTATAGGAGAGCAGATAGAGAAAATAAAGAAGCAAGTAGGAGACAAAAAAGTGCTGCTTGCTCTTTCAGGCGGCGTAGATTCATCAGTAGTAGCTGCGCTTCTTATAAAAGCCATAGGAAAACAGCTTGTATGTGTTCATGTGAATCATGGTTTGCTTCGAAAGGGAGAACCTGAGCAGGTAGTCGAAGTGTTCAGGAATCAGATGAACGCTAACCTGATATATGTAGATGCAGTTGACAGATTCTTGGATAAGCTAGCGGGTATTGCTGATCCTGAGCAGAAGCGTAAAATAATAGGCGCAGAGTTTATCAGAGTATTTGAGGAGGAGGCCCGTAAGCAGGAAGGAATAGAATTCCTGGCTCAGGGTACTATTTATCCGGATATTATAGAAAGTGACGGCGTTAAGGCTCATCATAATGTGGGAGGCTTGCCTGACGATATGCAGTTTGAGCTGGTTGAACCTGTGAGATTGCTTTTTAAGGATGAAGTGCGTATCGTGGGAAAGGCTTTGGGACTTCCTGACAATATGGTCTTTCGTCAGCCGTTCCCGGGTCCGGGGCTGGGAGTAAGATGTCTTGGAGCTATAACTCGGGACAGACTTGAAGCGGTCAGAGAATCAGACGCTATACTTCGTGAGGAATTTGCCAAGAATGGTCTGGAGGGTAAGGTTTGGCAGTATTTTACCGCAGTTCCTGATTTTAAATCTGTAGGTGTGAAAGATGGAGCGAGAACGTTTGCTTATCCCGTTATAATCAGAGCCGTCAATACAGTAGATGCTATGACAGCGACAGTTGAAGACGTACCGTTCTCATTACTTCAGCATATAACCGAGAGGATTACTCATGAAGTTCAAGGTGTTAATAGAGTGCTTTATGACCTGACACCGAAACCGGCTGGGACGATAGAGTGGGAATAAGTTAAAATAGGCTTTTGAGTCCCGAAAACCCTTGAAAACACTGGGTTTTTCGGGATTCTTGTTTTTACTGGCTACAAAATGGCTACATTAGCCGATTTTTTTGTAGCCACTTTCTTTTTCTGTGGCTTTAGCCGCCATAACATCAAGCTGATTAGCTACCTCCGTCTGCTTATTAGGATACAGGTGACTGTAGGTGTCCATGGTGGTCTGCACCCTTTCATGGCCTAAACGCTCTGCAACCAGAAGCGGTGTACAACCCATATCAATCAGCAGACTGGCGTGGGTGTGGCGAACATCGTGCACTCTGATCTTCTGGGTTCCAGACTTGTCACAGCCGTATTTCATCTGTCTGCCAACCCAGCCCTTATCATAAGGGAAGATGCGGTCTGTAGGCTGTAAATCGTAGATAGTAGCCATATACTCACGGAGACAGGTTTCCAGCACCTTCGGCATAACAACCTCTCGATAGCCAGCTTCGGTCTTAGGCGGATAGATGTAGTCCTTGCCGTTCAGACGCTGATAGTTCTTGTTGACCGAAATGATCTGCCTGTTGAAATCAATATCTTCCGGTGTCAGAGCTAACAGCTCGCCTACACGCAGTCCTGTGTAATACAGAACCATGAATACGGTGTAGCCAACAGGTCTGCTCTCCATGGCTTCAATGAACACCTTGAATTCCTCGTTCGTCCAGAACAGCATTTCATCGGCGTTTTTCTTACCCATGGTTCCTGCCTTGTGACAGGGGTTCTCTTTCAATCCGTAGAACTTCACTGCAAAGTTGAAGGCTGCGGTGAGCTGGTTATTGATGGTTCGCAGATAAGTTGGTGCGTAACCTCTGCCATTTTTCTGGCGGTAGTTGATTAACTCATTTTGCCAGTTACGAATATCGGTAGGTTTGATTTCGTTGACGGGCATTTCTCCAAAATACGGGAGGACTTTCTTATCGAACAGATAGCGCTTGTTGGCATAAGTAGTTTCTCTGGTGCGAGGAACTGCATCCTTCATATAGATTTCGACGAAATCCTTGAAGTTCATGCCCAGGCTGCCCTTTGACTGGTTAATAAAATCATTTTCCCATTGTAAGGCTTCTTTCTTTGTATTGAAGCCTCTTTTCTTTTTGTGGATCTCCTTTCCTGTTCAATCCTTTACACGGATTTGAGACATCCATTTTCCAGTGTTCGTATCTCTTGTTACTGACATTGTGTTCTCCTTTTCTTTCCCAATGTCAGACCTTAATTATTTCTCAGAACCGAACTCCTTTTCAAGATAGGCTCTGCGACGAGCCAAACGCTCGTCCTCGTCAAGTTCTTCCGGTTCCACACATTCCACGGAAGCCCCAGCATAGTACGCAAGGGTCTGCTCTTGCCAGCTATGTAATGCTGCAGGAGAACAGTTGTAGCTGCGCATATCCTCACGCATTTCTTCCCATTGTTCTAAGAACAGGCACATATCCGCATTATGGTCTGCATCCATTTCTTTGCCGTTAAAACGGATGGAGCAAGTCCACTCATTGCTGCGGGGCGGTTTCTTTACATCTACATCGAATTTGAGAGAAGAAACCTTGTTCAGTTCAAACAGGAAGCTCATTATGTCGGCAAGACTTCTGATCGGCGCCGTATTGGTTTCGTAGCCAAGAATGAAAGTCGGCGTTGTATCAAGATGTTTTGCCAGTGCATTTACGACATCAATGGAAACCTCGATTTCTCCGGTTTCGTACTTTTGTACGGTACGCAGAGATTTACCGAGCAGGTTTGCCAGTTGTGTCTGATTCAGCCCTTTGCGTTTTCGCAGTGTTTTTATCCGCTGGCCGATTGCGGAGTAATCGAAATTGTCCATAGTTGATTCACCTCGTATTTATCATATCACAAAGAAATATGAATTTCAAGTGCATATTTCTATTCCGCAAGTGTTGACAAAAGCAGCGTTTATTCGTATAATGAAGGCGTATTAAAAGTGCGTATTTGCAAAAACACAACAAAAATGAATGAATAAAAAATACGCAAATCAACTTTTGGACACAGGAGGTAACCATGAGAGCACAGTTTATTACAGCAGAAGAGGTGCAGCGGGTATTGGACATCAGTCGCAGCAAGTCTTATCAAATCATCAGAGATTTGAATAAGGAGTTGAAAAGTATGGGCTATCATACCATCGCAGGAAAATGCCCAATCCAGTTCTTTAAGCAGAAGTTTTACGGTCTGGAAATCGGAGGTGATAACAATTGAGGCAAGAAAATGAAAAAACGACCGTCCCGCTTCCATCTGTTGGCGCAGATGGGGAACAGTCGCTTTCCTATGTAACAAATGAAATTATAGCAATTGGGAATGAAGAAATCAATCCCGTAGATGAAAGTATGGAGGAAGTTTTTCGCCAGATGCAACGAATGAATGATCCGGCATATCTACACACGGTGTCTATGAATGAGTTGTACGAAACAGTATATCAGAGCAGACCGCCTGTCATTGACGGTCTGCTCTACTCCGGAACGTATCTGTTTGCCGGAGCACCAAAGGTGGGCAAATCATTCTTTATGGCACAGCTTGCCTACCATGTCAGCACCGGACAAAAGCTCTGGAATTATGATGTCCACCAAGGTACGGTCTTATACCTTGCTTTAGAGGACGATTACCAGAGGTTACAGGAGCGTATGTCCCGAATGTTCGGTGTAGAGGGTACAGATAGCCTGCACTTCGCCGTATATGCCAAGCAGCTCGGTGCAGGTCTTGGTGAACAGCTTGAAAAGTTCATTAAGGAACATCCGGACACAAGGCTGATTATCATTGATACCTTACAGAAAATTCGGGAGGTCAGCACCGACAATTACAGCTATGCCAATGATTATGAGATTGTCGGGCGCATGAAGCAGTTTGCAGATAAAAACGGTATGTGTCTATTACTTGTACACCACACACGAAAGCAACAGGCCGGAGATAAATTTGAGATGATTTCCGGTACGACAGGATTGCTTGGCTGTGCGGATGGAGCATTCCTGATGCAGAAGGAAAAGCAAACTGATCTGAGTGCTACCCTTGAAATTGTCGGCAGAGATCAGCCAGATCAAAAGCTCTATCTAAAAAGGGATTCCGAGAAGCTGATATGGATGCTCGACCGTGCGGAAACAGAGTTATGGAAAAATCCGCCAGACCCATTGCTGGATAAGGTTGCTGCTGTGATTACAGAGGACAATCCGGTATGGAACGGCAGCGCAACGGAATTGGCTGGATTACTGCAAGATGAGATACAGCCTAACATCCTGACCCGCAGGCTCAATGTTAAGGCTGGAGAATTGCTGAACGAATATCAGATTGAGTATTCCGTAAAGCGCACTCGCAACGGTAGTTTTATTAGCCTGACAAGAAAGACCGTGTAACGATTGGTGACGGTTGTGACGATTAAAATGACAGCAGGAGCGGTATCAAAAATACCGTCACAATCGTCACAACCGTCACGGAAAGGATGGGAAAGGAACGAATGAAGAATGTACAGATTCCCTATGAATTATTTCTGGCTCTGCTTCAGTACCATTTGATGATGGAGGACGATTATGAGGACGAAATCTGATATGGTCTGGAACAAAAGCTAGAAGCTATGGTAAGGCACGAATTGTATGCCAAGTACAAGACTGCCCCTACCCCGGAGGAGCGTGAAGCAGCCCGTCAACGCTATCTGGATGAGCGTGGTGTGCCGGGTAGCTTTCGCTGATAATTTCCCTTTGATGACAGAGACAGGAACGTGCCACGTTCCTGTTATCGACAGACAAGGAAAGGTGGTTCTGATCATAATGAGCAGAAACAAAAGCTCCAACGCATCTCCCGTCCCCATCGAGAAATCCGCAGATTTTGAGATGGACTGTCAGAGCAGATTGTTAGATTTGCGCTGACAATGGGCGGCAACAACGAGCAAAATCTTTTGGGAGTATGATGCTGACCATGCTGATTTTTGAGGATTGTGTACCACATACAAGCCGAGAAAAGCAGCTAAGGCTCCCGCAGGAGCCGCATACTCCCTCGGAGAGCGCAATGCGCTTTTGATGCGTAGTGTCAAAAGTGCTTTAGCGTTACTTTTGACAAAAGTAACAAAACCCGCCGCCGAGCGGCGAAACGTATCTTGATAAGAACAGGAATTTTGGAGGTGACAGCTATAAAAAGAACAATCAGTGCTATGTCCGGTGACGGAGTGGTTGCCCACAACCGCCGCACCTATATTGCAGAAAATGTAGACCAGACACGAACCCATCTGAATATCGAATATTGCTACACACCGATTGAAGAAGCGTACCATCAGTTGTTCGATGAAGCGCAAGCCGAATACAATGCTAAGCAGAAACGCAAAGATCGTCGTGTTGAAAATTACTACGAAAAAATCTGTAATGGAGATCAGGAAAAGCCGTTTTATGAAGTGATTTTCCAAGTTGGTAACAAAGACAATATGGCTGCTGCCGGAGAAAATGGTGAACTGGCAAAAACAATCCTGGACAAGTTTTATCACAGTTTCCTTGAACGCAATCCACATCTCCATGTATTCTCAGCTCATCTGCACATGGACGAAGCAACACCCCATCTGCACATCGACTTCATCCCGTTCACCACCGGAAGCAAGCGAGGACTATCCACTCGTGTATCACTGAAACAGGCTCTTGCCGATCAGGGCATCACCGGCGAGGGTCGTTCTCTGACAGAGCGTGACCTATGGGTGCAAAAAGAGAAAGAAGCTCTTGCAGCAATCATGTTGGAGCATGGTATCGAATGGGAGCAGAAAGGCGAACACAAGGAGCATCTGAGTGTTCTCGAATTTAAGCGAGAAAAACGTAAAGATGAGCTTGCCGAACTGGAGCAGACCATCGAGCGTGTTCAGCAGCAACAGATTTCTATCAAAGCTGTGGAGCAGATCGAAGCCAAGCCCCTGCCGCTATCATCCAAAGTGGCAGTCGAGAAAGCGGATTTTCAGAACCTTGTTACCGCAGCACAGAAATATGTGGTGCAGGAAAAGCAGGAAGGCAAGCTAAAAAAGCTCCTACGATAAGCCAAGAAAACTATTGCTGATTTGAAAGCAAAGATCGAATCGCTGGTTACAGAGCTTGCTGCGACCAAGGATGAGTTGGCTCAATACAAGTCCGTCCGTGGGCAGCTTCGCAACAATGAACTGGAGCAGGAGAACGATCGGCTTCGTAAGAGGATTCGCACCTATGAGGATGTGATTTCACGGAATAACCTGTGGTCGTATTTTTCCAAGCACAAAGGAAGATCCGTGGAGAAAGATACAGTTAAGTAACACAAGTATAACAGATGGTAAATATCACAGACCTCCATGTTACATTGCATGGAGGTCTGTTTTAATATCATGGTATCGTGATTTTTATTTTAATTTCTTGTTTTAATATTGAGATTTAATCGTATATGTGGTATTATGATTAAAACCGACAACTAATATGGAGGTGGCATATGAAGGTCTGTTATGATAAGCTCTGGAAGCTTTTGATAGATAAAAAGATGAAAAAAACAGATTTAATTCGAGAAGCGAAGATAAGTTCTAATGTTTTAGCTAAAATGGGGAAAGAAGAATCAGTATCTCTGGAAAGTATCGGAAAGATATGCTCCCTGTTTGGTTGTAATGTTGACGATATATTAGAATTTCAGTCACCAGAACAAATAACAACCAATAGTGGAGAGTAAAAGCCAATGAGATATTTAGGAAATAAAGAGTCAATATTGACTGAAATAAGTGATTTGCTCGAATCACAAGGATTGTTGAAAGATGGATTTGTATTATTTGATGCTTTTTGTGGTTCTGGCTCTGTTGCAGATTATTTCAAATCATACTATGACATCATCATAAATGATAATTTGACATGGTCTGTAATATATGCAAAGGGGCGTGTTTGCGCACCTGTATGCACATTTGAAAGATTGGGGTTTGATCCATTTGAATATCTGAATTCAAATGAGAACTCAGTTCAGGGCTTTATGTATAAAAACTATGCACCTACAGAGAGTGCAAGAATGTACTTTACTCCTGAAAATGCTGGAAGAATTGATTATTTTAGAAAGCAAATTGAAGATTGGAAAAATGAAGACCTTCTTTCTGAAGAAGAATATTGTTATTTGATTGCTTGTCTCATTGAATCTGTTTCTGACGTGTCAAATACAGCGGGTGTTTATGGAGCATTTCTTAAGAAATGGGATTCAAGAGCTACAAAAAGAATTGTGTTCAGCAAGGTTGACTTCCGTCCAGCCAAATATAAATCGATAAGAACATATAATGCAAAAATTGAGGACATCATTGAAGAAGTCGAGTGTGACATTCTCTATTTGGATCCTCCCTATACCCAAAATCAATATGGCACACAGTATCATCTTTTGGAAACATTGGTGCTTGATGATAATCCCTCTATCAGTAAAGTAACAGGTTCCCGAAGCACGGCTCCAATGCGTTCTGACTGGTCAAAAGAATATAAAGCTAACATTCTTTTTGACCGTATTCTTGCAAAAACAAAGGCGAAGTACATTGTCTTAAGCTATAACAATGATGGCTTCATGTCTAAGGAGTACATAGAGGCAGCAATGAAGCGCTACGGCAAGCCAGAAACTTTTGTTTGCAAGAAAATAGCATATAAGAAGTACCAAAACTGGAAGTCCCAGAATGAGAATAAGCATTTTGAATATCTTTTCTTTGTAGAGAAGAAAGATATTCGTGATGTTGTTTTTGAATGTCCATTGAATTACATCGGCAGCAAGGCAAAGGTTGTTCCGGATATTTTGAAATTTCAGCCCGAAAACTACGATACGTTCATAGATGCATTTGGCGGTGGCTTTAATGTTGGAATCAATATTTCTGCAAACAAGGTCATCTATAATGATTTGAATTATCTGGTTGCGAACTTGATTCGCTCATTTAGAGAATATGATACATATGACTATTTGCTATATGTAAAACGTATTATCAAAAAATTTGGATTGGAAAAAGCAAATGGTCCGGCGTATCTGGAAGCAAGGAGCTATTACAATTCTCTTCCAACAGAAAAAAGAGATCCCAGACTGCTATTTACCATTATTCTTTATGGTTTTCAGCAGCAGATCCGCTTTAACAGCCAGCATGATTTTAATAATCCTGTGGGAATGCGATGGTTCAATGATAAGATTTTAGAAAAAATGATTTGTTTCTCAAGACAAATTAAAGAGGGGAATTATGAGTTTTGTTCCCAAAACTACAAGGAATTAAGAAGCCAAATGACCCCATCTACTTTCGTATATTTTGATCCGCCATATAATTTGACTACTGGTTCTTATAATGACGGAAAAAGAGGTTTTGATGGGTGGAACAAGGAGCTTGAAGCAGAATTGTTTTCATTTGCTGATGATCTGAACCAATCTGGAGTACCTTTTATGTTGTCCTATGTTGTTGAACATAAGGGAGCGACCAACCAAGAGCTGTTAGATTGGATAAACAAAAGAGGATATCGTCTTATTCAACTTGGCGATATTATTGGCATTTCTGGAAGTCGTAGAAAGGAGGTTTTGATTGTAAATTATGGAATATAGAAATATACCACATTTTGTGATTAAAACTAATCTTCAGAAGTCAAAAAATACAGGGGTCTACTTCAGCGATGTTGCTACCCCAGAAGTGTTGAGGGACGTGTGTTATCGAATTACTGGTCAAACAGCGTTCACGCATGTGTATGTAGACAATGACTACCAAGATATGTTCTTGGAAAAATCATACAATAAAGGTCGCATGGCTATCATGCAGTATAAGGATGTTGTTAGTTACATCAGTTTTTCAGAACTGGAAATTGGAGGGAGAAACTCCAGTGTCCAGAGTGTTCCTACTGCATTCAATTTGTATTATAGCAATCCGTATCCTAAAAAACGTTTGTATTATTACTTCTTAAATGTTTCGGGAAATGCGGAGACGGATTATCAGATTTTGATTTACCGACTGATGAACACCATTGGATTTGAATTTTTGAATGCGAGTGGGAGCTTGCTGAGAAGAATTCAAGCCTTCAATTCTGTTGAGGATATTATATTCAACAGACGAATCAATGCAGGAAGAAACAGAAGTAATAATTCCACCTTTATTACAAAAGGTCACGCAGGCGAAATCGAGATTTACGGAAAAACATACGGTGCCAACAAATATGAAACCAGTTTGATTTGTTATGCCTTGTCCAGTCTGTGGCAGCAGGGACAACGTATTAAACTTTATGAAGTGCTGGAAGGTGACTTGAAAGAGTTGCCTGAAGCAAGCTTAAATGTCATAAAACAGATGGGAATCATTGATGTTGTTCCAACTGATATGACCCTTGAAAAACGAATCTATGATGGCAAGGAGACAAGCCTGCGTTCTCCTCGCTATATCTACAATTTGTTTAATAAGCTTGGTAATAAGCATTGTGCTCTTTGTAATTGCGAAATTCCAGAATTGATTCAAGGTGCGCACATTCTTCCTGTTGCTGCAATTAGGAGAATGCATTCAATTCCTATTGAGACACGCTTAGAATATGCGTTGGACGGAGATAACGGTTTGTGGCTGTGCGAAAATCATCACAAGATGTTTGACGAAGGCATGATTTCCTTCGATAACCATGGTGGCCTTTTATTGAGAAATGACATTGATCAGCGTCATATGAAGTTTATTGATGAAACAACGAAATATAAAGTTTTGCCGCCAGAATTTTTAACTGATAGGTTTTTGTGGTATTTGGAGCAGAGACGACTGGTGGGATAAGAAGCTCAGCTTGCAAAACAGTCGAACAAATTAAATGTTCGACTGTTTTGTATCATGAACAGGTAATGTTTAAATGTTTATTTAAAGGAGAGGAAAGGATGAAACTTTCAAAATTAAAACTACATAATTATCGTTGTTTTGGCAATGATGAACAGATAATCAAAATTGATGACATTACATCGTTTATAGGAAATAATAGTACTGGAAAGACCGCAGCATTATTAGCATTGAACTGTCTGTTCTCAGACAATAGTGCGGACCGAATTCTGAAACGTAGTGATTTCCACCTTCCGAAAGATATGAAACCAGAGGATATGGAATCACAGGAGCTGTATATCGAGGCGGTATTTACTTTTGATGAATTAGAGAACGGAGAAGAAGGCATTTTTTCTGTTCCAACATTTTTCAAGAGTCTTGTTGTAGATAATCCGGGTGGAACTCCATATTTACGCATTCGTTTAGAGGCGACCTGGGAAAAAAGTAGTAATGCAGAAGGAGCGATTGAAAGTAGGGCTTATTATATTACTTGCCCAGAAAGTGTGGAAATTACGGAAGAATTTAAATCAACTGCATCTCGAAAAGATTTGGACCGTATTCGAGTAATATATGTACCTGCAGTTAGGGATCCATCCAAACAATTAAAAAATGCTTCTGGTACAATGATGCACCAGATTATGAACAGTATAAACTGGAGTTCAACTATACAAGAAAAAGTCAAAGCCAAAATAAAGGAATTAAATGATCAATTTTTAGAAGAAAAAGGTGTATCAATTCTTGGAACATCTATACATTCACAATGGGAATCGTATGATTCGGACACACGATACTCAAATGCTCAGTTGCGTTTCAATAGTACAGATATTGATTCTTCTATCAAAAAATCAGAGGTCGTATTTTTGCCTACGGTAACGGGGAAAGAATGTACTATTGACGATATGAGCGATGGATTGCGTTCTTTGTTTTATATCTCCTTGGTTGATAGTATTCTTGATGTTGAAGCAAAAATTCAACAAGAAATTGATACGGACCCAGAACATATGTCGTTTAATCACAAGCCTCCTGTTTTAACAATTATTGCATTAGAAGAACCGGAAAACCATATTGCTCCACACCTAATAGGACAATTGGTTTCAAATTTAAAGAAAATAGCTTTGAAGAACAATGCTCAGACTGTTTTAACTTCCCATTCCACGTCAATTATCAAGCGATTCGATCCTGAAAAATTAAGGTATTTCCGTCTTAATACAAACGATTGTACTACCAAGGTCCATTCAATTACATTGCCCAACAAAGAAAAATTGGCTGATCAGTACAAGTTTATCAAAGAAGCTGTTAAAGCATATCCGGAATTGTATTTTGCTAAGCTCGTAATTTTGGGTGAAGGAGATAGCGAAGAAATCATATTACCCAAAATATGGAATGCCCAAAAAGGTGATGTCGATACGAGCGGCGTATCAGTTGTTCCTCTTGGCGGTAGGCATGTAAATCATTTTTGGCGACTGCTTAATGATTTGAATATCCCTCACATTACTTTGCTTGACTTTGACAGAGAACGAGAAGGTGGAGGCTGGGGACGAATTAAATATGTCCTGGAACAACTAATTCAAAACGGCTATGACAAAGCAGAATTATTGCAGACGGATTCTGGTGTTATATCCGAGCAAGAATTCGAGGGAATGCGTGATTGGGATGTTAGCGATTCGAAATCCTTGCAAAGTTGGATAGACTATTTAGAACAATATAATGTTTTCTTTTCAACGCCATTAGATATTGACTTTTTGATGTTGGAACATTATGGAGATATTTATAAAGGCTTGTTAGGTGAAAAAGAAGGTCCACGTTTGATGATAAAAGAAGAAGGAAAAGACCAACAAAAATATATTAAGGATATTGAAAAACTCCCCACTCCTTATCCGGAATATATCAAACGCATTGATGATGATGTGCGCCACGCATTAAAGCAGTGTGGTGGTGATGGAAAGACATATTCCGAAGAACAAAAAAGACTGATGGTGTGGTATACTTATTTCTTCCTTAATCGAGGGAAACCAGCTACTCATATTGAAGCATTTGCGCAAATTAGTAATGAAATGCAGATTTCGAGTATACCTGCTGTATTTGAAAGGATGATTACTGCCGCTGAAAAAGCATTGAAGGAGATCCCACATGAAAATTGTTGCGCCGGAACAATGGATGCCATGTGATGGCATTATTTTAGAAAAAAATGCTAATGCAGCAGTTAAAGCGAAGAACAATGTTCTTGTTATTGCTGGTCCGGGGGCGGGAAAGACAGAATTGTTGGCGCAAAAAGCAAGTTATCTTTTTCAAACCAACACATGCAGAGACCCGCAGAAAATATTAGCAATAAGCTTTAAAAATGATGCTGCAGATAATCTTAAAAAAAGAGTCATAAAAAGATGCGGAAAGGAAATCGAGGCTCGTTTTGTGTCAATGACATATGATGCATTTTCGAAAAGCATACTGGATCATTTTTGTTTCGCACTTCCAGAAAACCTAAGACCTGATAAATCGTATTTAGTCAATGATGCAAATATTATAGATGCCGCTTTTAAGAAAGCGGGATTTAATAACCCGCAAAAATTGCCTGCATATAAGTTGAGAACATACTATGAACAGGTTCTTTCCTCTACAGAGTTACCATTTCTAAAAAATGGTTTAGGAGAAGCGGTCTGGAAACTCTTGTTAAAGGGTTTTGATGGTTACAAGTCAACCCTTTCGTTTAAAATGATCTGTATCCTTGCAGAATACATTATTAGAACAAATCCCAAGATTAAGAGGGGGCTGCAGAGTACTTATAAACACGTGTTTTTGGATGAATTCCAGGATACTACCAATTTGCAATATAAATTGGTAAAACAGTGTTTTTTAGATTCGAAGTCAATATTGACTGCTGTCGGCGATAATAAACAACGTATTATGGTGTGGGCTGGAGCACTGAAAACTGTTTTTGATGATTTTCGAGTAGAGTTTGGTGCTGATACTAAAAAGCTCGTCATGAATCATCGTTCATCTCCAAGGCTTGTAGATTTACAGAGGAAGATGTATGCTTCCCTAAACGAAGCAGATAGTATGGTCTATGTTTCTGACGCATGGAAACCGGATGATGGTGAGGTTGCACTACTTATTGCCGAAGATGAAGAAAATGAAGCGGTAATATTGTCTAAACATATATTCGACCAGATTGAATCAGGAATTGAACCTAATAGATTATGTATTCTCTGCAAGCAAAAACCAGCAGACTATGCAGCAAAAATCATAGAGGAGCTCAGTAAATATCAGATTTATGCTCGCATAGAAGATGACTATCAGAACTTAATTAAAGAACCTGTCGTAGAAATGTTGCTGTCAATTCTTCGTTTAGCAGTTGATAGAAAGCATCCGCATGACTGGGAATTCGTCGTATCGACGACAACCAATCTTTGGAATATAGGTTCTATACAATCAAAAGATGACTATTTCAAAATGCAAGATGCTCTCAGTGATGAAATAACACAACTAAATGTTATGATGAACTCTGTTACATGCAAGAAAGATTTTCACAATTTGCTAAAGCATGCAGTTCAGTTTTGGGGAGGCAAACGCATAAAAGCGACTTTTCCTGCTTATAACCAAGGCTCTTATTTAAATGATTTATTAAATAAATTTCAAAATTATATGTGGGATGAACTTGAAGCAACACAGATGGATTGGTTGCTTTCTATAGAAAATTTTGAGGGGTTACACTCTGTACCGATTATGACCATCCATAAAAGTAAGGGCTTAGAATATGACGTGGTCTATTTTGTTGGTTTGGAAGATTCTGCGTTTTGGAATTTTAAAAATCAACCTGAAGAAGACAGATGTGCATTTTTCGTTGCGCTATCTCGTGCGAAGAAAGAAATTTTATTTACGTTTTGTAAATACCGCTATTCAAGCAGATATCCCAAACAATCACACACTCAAATTAACGAGTTCTTTGAACTGCTAAAAAGGCCTGGAGTTGCAAAGATTATCGAATGAAAGCAATCAGCCGAGCAGCTAATACCGCTCGGCTGATTGTCGGTATTGTTATTCTTCCATGATCTGCAGCATCATCCTGGCACCAAGCCTAAAACTGTTCTGGAACAACAGGCTCTCTGCCATGGTCTGATATTCACGAACTGCGTCCGTGTAGCGGGAGAACAGTTCTTTTTGCTCATCCGTCATAGATGCCTGAAGCTTTTCTTCATTCTTGGTAATCAAACGAAGCACTTCTTTGTACTCCTTACAAGTGGAGGAGTCATAGTCGGTCGGCTCAATATTACCGTACCAGAATTCTTCGAGGATTCTCATACTGTTTCCTCCCCGTAGATCAGTTCTTTGAGGACAACTTCCTCTGCACGATTGCGGATGCTGTTCATGGCTCTGACCCAAACCATCTGATCCTGCGCTTTCAGATGTTCATTGATTCCTTCTTTCTCTGCCATCTGCTTTGTCAGCAGAGCGAGCTTAGCGTTTGCCTGAGTATCAATGTCAGCAAGATAGCTGTGCAGCCTGCAGCTGAGAACCAGATCGGCGTACAGTATTGGGCGGTGCTCCTTGATGTAATCCAAGTGCTTCCTACCCCAGACACCGATAGGGCGTTCTTCGGTGTCTGGCAGAACCAGGCAAGGGATGTAATAATCTCCTTGTAGTTCATACCAAAGTCCGTTGCTGTTGTCGTAGATGTATTTTTCCATAGTGCTAACCTCCGTGTATTATTTGTTTGAAATAGTTGCGAGTGGCTTTGAGGTGAATCAGCCAGCGGAGGTGTGTGAATTATTCGTTGGGATAATGGAAAAATCGGATGAAAAAGTGGACTTGAACCGAAAATTCGTCATAATCCCGTGGCTACAAAACGGCTACAAAATTCGCAAAGATGCTACGAATAGCGTGAAATATGTGAAATGTGTGGATAAAAAGCGCACTTTTAGTGCATAAAATCACGAGAAATCAAGGTCTGGCTCTCGAGTGGGAATAAACAAAATTTGATATAGGATATTTTATGTGGCAGGTAGTCTATAAGATTGCCTGCCATTTATATATTTTTTGTGTTTTATTGCTTATACCGAGTTCTGTTATCAGCATGAAGGAAAGGTGATTGAAGATTTATTTATCTCATGATGTGTGATATACTTTGATATAAGTGAAAAGTGTAGAAGAAAATGATTAGTAGAAGGGGGGATAAGAAATAAAGAATATGAAGATTGATGCTAACGGGGTAGAGATTAGAGTAATGGGCGATGTTATAAACGAAGATGCTTATATCTCTTTGACAGATATAGCTAAATATAAAAATCCAGATAATGCTTTTATTGTGGTAGCAAATTGGATGCGTAACCATTCCACGATTTCGTTTTTGGGATTGTGGGAACAAATCCACAATCCTAATTTTAAACCTATCGAATTCGATAGGTTTAAAGCAGAAGCAGGAGATAATGCGTTTACGCTGACACCGCAGCAATGGATAAAAGCAACAGATGCAATCGGCATTGTATCAAAATCAGGACGATATGGTGGCACTTATGCTCATACGGACATTGCTTTTGAGTTTGCTTCGTGGATTTCTCCAGAATTTAAACTTTATATTATCAAGGATTATCAGCGATTAAAGAAAGATGAAGCAAACAGATTAGCGATTGGATGGGACGTAAAGAGAGAACTATCAAAAATAAATTATCGTATTCATACAGATGCGGTAAAAGAATTTTTGATAACACCTACATTATCTCCGCAGGAAATGGCATATACATACGCTTCTGAAGCGGATATTCTCAATATGGCTTTGTTTGGAAAGACGGCGGCACAATGGAGAAGTGAAAAAGGAATAAACGGGAAAACACCGAATATCAGAGATTTTGCTTCGGCAGAAGAATTAGTTGTGCTTATCAATCTGGAAGATAGTAATGCGGATTTAATAAGACAAGAAGTGCCCAAAATTGAAAGGTTAAAAATATTAAGGGAAAAAGCATATAGGCAATTGGAACTTTTGAAAAAGAACCAAGATACGATTGAGGCACTAAAGAAAAATCTTATTGAAGATACAGAAACAAATAGTTGATTTTATAAGTAAAACTGCTTATAATTGAGTCGGAAGATATTGCTATTATCCGCAGTTACAGAGTGTGTGTTATCAACGCTGATAACAAAACGATAACATTAGCTCATATAGGCAGGATAATATGGATATATCAAATAATCAAAAGAACTACAAACACGACAGAAAATAATCTCTAAACAAAATTGATTAGGTTTTGTCGAGTGGGAATAAATCTCATCTCATGATATTTTAGATAAGTTTACCAAAACGAGCTGCAGTAATAAGTTTTATATTACTTATTCCTGCAGCTCGTTATATGTTTATTCTGGTTATGTTATTATTCATCCCATGATATAGCTTCTACGGGACATGTGTCTATGGCTTGTTGTACTTCGGTTTTGTTTTTATTGTCTACATCTTTGAAGCTTTCTGCTTTTCCTGTATCATCCATTCTGAATATTTCCGGTGCGATATCGGGGCACATGGCGCATCCGATGCAGGCATCCTGATCGACTCTTGCTTTCATTGTCAATACCTCCTTATGATCTGTTTTGGTACGTTTATAATTTATGGTAACCTGTTTTTAGACATATATTCACAGTTTTTAAAAGGTTTTTATTTTTTGCTTATGAATTTTTCAGAAAAGAGTCAGATTTAAATTGATGATTGTGATTTTTAATGATATAGTGGGCATTACAAGAAGTGAAAGAGAGAGCATGAGAATGACAGACAGGATGGAAGCTGTATTTTTTCAATATGGTGAAACGGAGATAGATTATTTGAAGAGAAAGGACAAGAGGCTTGGAGAAGTGATTGATAAAGTAGGGCATATCTATCGTCAGGCGGATACTGATTTGTTTTCTTCTGTCGTCCATCATATTGTTGGTCAGCAGATTTCTACGAAAGCTCAGGAGTCTATCTGGAATAGGATGATCTGTGGTCTGGGAACGGTGAGTGCTGAAACTGTTCTGGCTTGTGGCAGAGATGAACTTCAAAGGTTTGGGATTTCATTCAGAAAGGCAGATTACATATTAAGTGCTGCAGAAAAAGTAATGAGTGGAGAATTTGATCCTGAGAAAATAAAGAAGAAAGATGACGCTGAGGTTATAGAAGAGCTTTCTGCACTTAAAGGAATAGGAGTTTGGACGGCGGAAATGATATTGCTTTTTTGTCTTCAGCGGCCGAATGTTTTTAGTTTTGGCGATCTGGCGATTTTGCGCGGACTGCGGATGCTTTATCACCATAGAGAAATTACGAGAGAAAGGTTCGAACGGTATAGAAAACGGTTCAGTCCTTACTGCAGTGTAGCGAGTTTATACTTGTGGGCAGTGGCGGGAGGGACTGTCGAAGGCATGAGAGATTATGCTCCCGCAGATAAGCACAAGAAATAAAAAGGGTAGTCATATGGCTGCAGGTTATAAGCGCAATGATAAGACTGCTTCGCAGAAACAGATGTTTTGGCGAAGCAGTTTTTTTGTCTGTATTTATACAATTTTAATGCCATTCCCTTTTTTTTAATTTCGTCTTTTTACCTGTTCTGCTAATATATGCACCGTAAGGAGGGATAGGAAATGTCAGACGTGTTAATGATTTTTACACTGCTTGCCGGGTTTGGGCTTATGAAGTTATTTATTAACTGGTGCGGAAGGCAAGTGGATAAAAGTGAGAATACAGAAAGCGAATAAAGGATTTTAATTAAATTGGAGGAATAAAAATGATAGCTTTAGGAATCGTGATAGCAGCTTTGTCGGTATACCTCGTATACGCATTGGTGCATCCGGAAAAACTGTAATTTATTTAGGGGAGGCAAACAATGTTGCAGATTATTTTGACACTATTGATTTTCATTATAGTGGTCATTCCCATGGGGAAATATATGTACCACATTGCGACGAAAAAAAGAACGTTCGCAGATCCTGTTTTCAATAGAATCGATAATGGGATTTATAAAATATGCCGCATAGACAGAAGCGGTATGACATGGAAATCATATGCTGGACATCTTTTGATGACAAATGCGGTAATGATTTTCGTGGGATATTTAATTTTGAGGATACAGAGCGTATTGTTTTTGAATCCTAATGGAATTGAAGGCATGCCTGCTGATCTTTCATTTAATACTATAATAAGTTTTATGACCAATACGAATTTACAGCATTATTCAGGTGAATCAGGTCTTACATATTTAAGTCAGATGGTGGTTATCACCTTTATGATGTTTACATCGGCAGCTTCAGGTTATGCTGCATGTATGGCGTTTTCAAGAGGTATTGCAGGCAAGAAAAAAGGTCTGGGGAATTTCTATGAGGATATGATAAGGATAACTACCAGAATACTTGTTCCGTTTAGTATAATTTTCGGACTTGTTCTCATCTGGCAGGGAGTTCCGCAGACATTCGGAGCAAATTTTACGGTAGAAACAATAACCGGAAAACTTCAGGATTTTGCCACAGGGCCTGTTGCATCTCTTGAAATCATAAAGCATTTGGGTACTAACGGAGGCGGATTCTTTGGCGCAAACTCCACTACACCTTTTGAGAATCCTACTATCATAACGGATATGGTAGAACTGATTTCGATGATGATTCTTCCGGGAGCATGTGTACTTACGTTTGGAAAGATGTGCAAGGACAGGAAACAAGAAAGCCTTGCCCCTGGTGAGGAAAACAGAATCAGGGTAAAAGAACCTATTTTCGGAGGACAGGGAAAGACAGTATTTATCGCTATGAGCGTTATATTTATCATAGGTCTTTCTGTATGTTACATATCTGAACTCAAAGGAAATCCTATACTCGAGTCTGTGGGACTCAGTCAGGACATGGGCAGTATGGAAGGTAAAGAAGTTAGATTTGGTATTGACCAGTCAGCGCTTTTCACTACTACTACGACTTCCTTTACGACAGGTACGGTAAATAATATGCACGACACGCTCACGCCGTTAGGCGGTATGATACCACTTCTGCATATGATGCTTAACTGTGTATTCGGCGGTAAGGGCGTAGGGCTCATGAATATGATAATGTATGTGATACTTGCCGTTTTCCTGTGCGGACTGATGGTAGGACGTACGCCTGAATACCTGGGAAAGAAAATAGAAGGAAGAGAAATGAAGCTTGTGGCTATCTGTCTTATAGTTCATCCTCTTCTCATACTGGGATTCTCGGCTCTTGCTGTAGTAACACAGGCAGGACTTGAAGGAATAACGAATTCGGGATTCCACGGATTATCACAGGTACTTTATGAATTTTCATCATCAGCTGCAAATAATGGTTCCGGGTTTGAGGGACTTGCTGATAACAGTATGTTCTGGAATGTTACTACAGGACTTGCCATGTTCTTCGGCCGTTATATAGCTATAATAGCGCAGTTAGCTATAGCAGGATCGCTGCTGGCAAAGAGACGCGTAAAAGCTTCTATAGGAACTATGCGCACAGATACTGTCGGATTTGCTGTAATAGTGGTAGTGGTAGTATATATTTTCGCTGCCCTTACATTCTTCCCGGCTTTGGCACTGGGACCTATCGCTGAGCATTTGACAGTGTGGTTTTAAATGATTAACTGGATGAAATTATAAGAAAGGGATGTAATAAGCATGTCTAATAAACATCAGAAGACAAAATTCATAACCCGGGAGATCTTGAAGAGCTCTATTATCGGAGCTTTTAAAAAGTTTGACCCGAGGTACATGGTAAAGAATCCCGTGATGTTCGTTGTCGAACTGGGATTTGTCCTCACTTTTGTGATGACCATTTTTCCGGGTATTTTCGGAGATGACGTTTCTCTGGGTTATCTTAGAACATATAACGGTATTGTGTGTGTTATCCTTTTTATCACTGTACTTTTTGCTAATTTCGCAGAGTCGGTAGCCGAAGGACGAGGAAAGGCACAGGCGGCATCGCTTAAGAATACGAAACATGATACAAAGGCTCGTTTAATAGATGAAGACGGAAACGAAACCATAGTGAACGCTTCAGAACTGAAAATGGACGATATAGTTATTGTAAAAGCAGGAGAAGTCATTCCTAATGACGGTGAAGTTATAGAAGGTATTGCTTCTGTAGATGAATCTGCCATTACTGGAGAATCAGCTCCTGTAACGAGAGAAGCGGGAACGGATTTTTCATCAGTAACGGGAGGAACAACAGTTGTCAGCGATTGGCTGAAAATCAGAATAACATCAAAACCGGGAGAATCGTTCCTTGATAAGATGATTGCTCTTGTTGAAGGGGCGTCAAGACAGAAAACTCCTAACGAGATTGCTCTTAATACCCTTCTGGTTGGACTTACCATAATATTCCTTATAGTAGTAGTTACGCTCTACGCTTTTTCAGGATATTCTGGAGCAGAGATACAGGTTTCAACTATGATAGCTCTTTTGGTATGTTTGATTCCTACTACTATTGGAGCGCTTTTGTCAGCGATAGGTATAGCCGGAATGGACAGGGTGACCAGATTCAATGTAATAGCTATGTCAGGTAAGGCTGTAGAGGCTTGTGGTGATGTTGATACCATGATGCTTGATAAAACAGGAACCATAACATTTGGTAATAGACTGGCAGCTGATTTTTACCCTGTAAAAGGGCAGAAAAAAGAAGATTTGATAGATTTTGCAGTATTAAGTTCTCTGTGTGATCCTACTCCGGAAGGAAAATCAACACTGAAACTGGGAATGCAGCTGGGAACTACAGTAGATACCAAGCAGGCCGGAAAAGATATGGAATTCGTAGAATTCACTGCTCAGACAAGAATGTCAGGAGCAGATACAAAAGACGGCCTGAAGATTAGAAAGGGAGCCGGAGATGCCATCAAAGAGATGGTAAAGGAAAACGGGGGAACGATTCCGGAGGATCTTGACCGTATAATTTCAGAAATATCGTCTCTTGGAGGCACACCGCTTGTAGTATCTGCAGATAATGTGATATATGGCGTTATCTATCTTAAGGATACGGTAAAGCCGGGTCTTGTAGAGAGATTTCAGAGATTGAGAAGCATAGGAATAAAGACAATCATGTGTACAGGAGACAATCCGCTTACGGCAGCTACTATAGCTAAAGAAGCGGGAGTAGATGGGTTCATCGCCGAATGCAAGCCTGAAGATAAAATAGAAGCCATAAAAAAAGAACAGGCAGAAGGAAAGTTGGTGGCTATGACTGGAGACGGCACTAACGATGCTCCGGCGCTGGCTCAGGCAGATGTAGGGCTGGCTATGAATTCCGGTACATCGGCAGCAAAAGAAGCTGCAAACATGGTAGACCTTGATTCTGACCCTACAAAGATACTTGAGGTTGTCGAAATAGGAAAACAGCTTCTTATAACGAGAGGATCACTCACTACTTTCAGTATAGCTAATGATATAGCTAAGTATTTCGCTATTATTCCGGCGATGTTCACAATGGTGATTCCTCAAATGCAGGTACTTAATATAATGGGGCTTTCTACTCCGATGTCAGCCATATTGTCTGCGCTGATATTCAATGCGATAGTAATTCCTTGTCTGATACCTATAGCAATGAAAGGTGTCAAATATAAACCTATGAGTGCTCAGAAGATGCTGACAAAGAATCTCGGTATATACGGCCTTGGCGGAGTAATCGTACCTTTTGTCGGAATAAAACTGATAGACATACTCATTACACCGCTGCTTGCGATGCTGGGTATGTAAAGTAGGAGGAGAAAAAAATGAAAACATTTCTTAAATATTTAAGGAGCGGTTTGATACTTACTGCCATAATGCTTGTGATATGTGGCTTGGCTTATCCTGCTGCAATGACAGGTTTGGGGCAGGCGATCTTCCCTAATCAGGCAAACGGCAGTATGATAACTGCCTCCGGAGAAAAGACTGAGGATCCTGAGAAAGCAGTGGGATCAGCCATAGTAGGGCAGGATTTTTCAGGTGATCAAAGATATTTTCAGGGACGTGTATCAAGTGTAAACTATAATACATATACCAGAGAGCAAGCCGAGAATGGAGAGTACGGCGGAGTTTCATCCGGAAATTTCAATTATGGAGCTTCAAACGAAGAACTTAAGAAAAGAGTAGAAGAAGATATGCAGGAATTTCTGGAAACACATCCGGGAGTGAAAATGGGTGATATCCCGGCAGATCTTCTGACTGCATCAGGATCGGGGCTTGATCCTAATATCACTCCGAAATCCGCTCAAATACAAATCCCGGCAATATCTGCGGCCAGTGGTCTGAGTGAGGAAGAACTGGAGAAGATAGTGAAAGAAAATACTTCGGGAAAAGTCTTGGGAGTATTCGGTCATGAAAGAGTAAATGTGCTTAAATGTAATTTAGCAATAGCCGAAAAAATCGGAGAAATATAAACACCTTCAAAGCAAATAAGCAGATTTCATATCTGCTTATTTGCCTATTTTGTTGTATTTCAGAAAGGAGGTATATATGAGTGACGGAAGAGCCGCTCCTGAAGAATTCCTTGAAAGAATAAGAGCGGAAAAAGCAATTGAGCAAAAGTATGAAAGAGGGAAGCTTAAAATATTTCTGGGCTATGTTGCAGGTACAGGGAAAACTTACGCCATGCTGGAAATGGCACATGTTTTGAAAAAAGAGGGTATAGATGTAGTAGCTGGGTATATAGAGCCTCATGACAGACCGGATACTGTTAAAATGATGGAAGGGATAGAACAGCTGCCTTTTAAAATGGTAGAGTATAAGGGGCATAAGTTCAGAGAATTTGATTTAGATGCAGCTCTTTTGAGAAAACCGAAAGTTATACTTGTAGATGAACTTGCTCATACTAATGTTCCGGGATGCAGACATGAAAAACGGTATCAGGATATAGAGGAACTTTTAGATCATGGTATAAATGTATATACCACTGTGAATATACAACATCTTGAGAGTTTGAATGATGTAGTTGAAAATATAACAGGGGTTGAAGTGAAAGAACGGATACCTGATAGTGTTTTTGACGGAGCAGATCAAGTTAAAATGGTGGATATCGAACCTGAAGAGTTGATCTTAAGAATGAAAGAAGGAAAGATATACCGAAAAACTCAATCTGCAAGGGCTCTTAATAATTTTTTTAAAAAGAACAAGCTGACGGCTTTGAGGGAAATGGCTTTGCGGCGTATGGCAGATAGAGTGAATATGATTGCGGAGCAAGAGAATAAAGCCTGCGGGGATATGAATATTTCTCCCGAAGAGCATGTGATGGTATGCATATCTCCGTCACCTGTAAACGGCAAGGTAATAAGAAAGGCGGCGAGACTTGCTAATTCACTTCATGCTAATTTTACAGCACTTTATATTGAAAACGTAGTGCTGCAGAATATGACATCAAAGAATAAACGACAGCGCGATGCCAATATAAAACTTGCAAGAAAACTCGGCGCAAAAGTGGTGACTGTATTCAGCAATAATATAGCCAGACAGATAGCCGAATATGCTAAGATAAGCCATGTAACTAAAATTGTAATGGGACGGACCAATCATGGATCTTCATTTAGGCAAAACAGCAGAGCATTGTCCAACAGTGTAATGCAGCATGCTCCCGGTCTGGACGTACTTGTAGTATCTGATGAGGATGGCAGAAGAAGACGAAGGCTTTCACTGAATAGCCGTGTGATAGGATATTTTAAAAATGCAAGAATCAGAGATTTTTTTCTTACTGCATTGATCTGTGTTTTAAGCATTGCCATAGGGCTTGGCCTGAGGAATATGGGTTTTTCGGAAGCAAATATTATAATGGTGTATCTGTTTGGAATAATGGTTACTTCCATTTTTACAAGAGGCTATCTTTGTTCGACACTGCAGTCTGTCGTAGGAGTACTTACATTCAATTATTTTTTCGTAATGCCTGTTCATAGTATGGCAGCTGATAACAGTGAATATTATTTGACGTTTGCTATGTTGCTTTCTGTGGGACTCATAAGTTCATGGTCGCTTTCCAAAGTGCAGAGACAAAATGAAGCTAATGCTAAAAGAGTTTACAGAACGGAAATTTTGCTCAACAACAGCAGACAGCTGAGAAGGAGTTTCTCTAGGCAGGAAGTCGGTGAAGAACTGGCCTCTCAGATACAGAAACTTTTGATGCTTACAGTTTTGTTTTATACTAAAGTGGATGGAATCTGTCAGGATCCGTATATTTTTTTCAGAAAAGATCTTGATAGTGATATTTATGAAGAACTTAAAGAAAAATATACTGATATAAGAGAACAGTCAGTTGTTTCGTGGGTATTTGAAAATGGTCATCGTGCCGGATGTACGACTCATACACTTCCGGATGCGGAGGCTATATATCTGCCGGTTATGGATGGCGAAAAAGTTTTGGCAGTCGTAGGTATGGTACTGGAGGAAAGACGTGAGATAGGAAGTTTTAAATATGATATAATATCAGCTATATTAAATGAGGCGGCATTTGTACTTGAACGTATTGAACGAATAGAGACGGCAAAGAGGGATGAAAGCAAGGAAGTTAATTCATGATATAAATACCGAAGTTCAGATACCCTGCGAAAGCTACCCAAAGAAGATATGGGAGTAAAAGCCATGCAGCCGGTTTTGATATTTTACTGAATAAAATCATGGTAATCAGTATGAGTATCCACAGCAGGACAAGCCATATAAATGATATGAGATATAATTCAAAATTGAAAAATATAATAGGCCAGAAGAAATTAAAAACAAGCTGTATCATATAGAAAGCGGCGGCAGAACCGTGGGGCTTGGAGGAATTCATCACAAGATAAGATGCGATTCCCATCAGAATGTAAAGTATGGTCCACATCACCGGAAAAAGCCACCCCGGAGGAGACAGCGGCGGCTTGTCGATGGCGCTGAAAGTTTCACTTCCGCCTCGGGTTATTATTGCGGCAATGCTTCCTATGGATAGTGGTATAAGTATACATATTATTAATCTTTTCCAATGTATTTTCATAAAAACACCTCACAATATGGTTATTATATGATTTAAAATATTTTCTATTCATGCTGCTGCGAATTCGGCGGGGAAACAACAGCAAATTATGGTAAGTAATGAAATTGCAGAATAGCAGGGATAGCGATCTGATAAAACCTGGGATAAAATCCGTGCAGGATTTGCAAGATTTTATTTCAGGTTTTGTTGACTTTGGCAAAAAATCGTTTTATCATTTAGTTAGTTAAAACTAATTAGATCGAATAAAAGGAGGTATGCCATGGATGTTGCAGAATTTAAAGCTGTTTCACATGACTATATTAATGGAGATCATCAATTAAAGGCGTTAGACGGAATGGGCAGTCCAATTGAAGGTATAATTATAGTGAAAAGCAAAGATATATTTTGCTTTTCGACAGATGAATTGACCCAATGATAGAAAGGCAGACTGGGAATGGGAACGATAGTTTATTTAATTGACTGCAGTATATTTGAATTATCCGGATCTTTGTACAGTAGATGTTATCGTATTTGTCCTGAAGATAGAAGATGTAAAATAGATCGGTATTCAGAGGCAAAAGATAAACAGCTGTCACTGGCAGTATATATGTTGTTTGCATTTGGAATATATGATATATATGGATCGCGTTTTGTTCCGGAGATATGTATACACAAAGGAGGAAAACCGTATATAGGTGTCAATGGGATCTGTTTTAATTTTTCGCACAGCGGAAGCTGCTCGGCCTGTGGTTTTTCTGAGTTGGATATAGGAGTGGATATAGAACAAGGAAAAGAAGATATGTCTCAGAGAGAGATAAGATGCAAAGGATGTATGGAAGCGTATGGGAAGCAGTCGGCAGACGGATATGCAGAAAGACTGGATGAAGAGGATTTTGCTCATGTATTGTGGGATGGATGGCACGATTGTATTGGAAAGAATATCTTTTCAAAGGCAGTCGGGAATTATATTCTGTCTGTATGTACTGTGAACAAAGATATCAGTATTATCAAGATTGATGAGACTCATATGCATGATTATCTGGCAAAGGTAGGTGACAGTATCAGATAAAGATAGGAAAAATCTTTATTGGAGTGACAGTCTTTTCATGATATAGTAAAGTCAATATTACTTTAAAGATACGGAGGTATTCATATGGATGATGTATTGATGAAAAAAGAAGGAAATGTAGCCATCATCACGTTGGATCGCCCTGAAGTTTTGAACGCATTTCGGTCAAAAACACTGGAAGAATTGACGTATTCAATAAGGGCGGCAGGCAAAGATCCGGATATATATGCGATTATTTTGAATAGTTCTATTGACCGTTCGTTTACAGCAGGAGGAGATATAAAGGAAGAAAGTCTTCTGACAAAGGAAACGGCTTATGAATTTTCAAAGAGAGGGCAGGATTGTGCAATGTCTATATATAACAGTCCGGTTCCTGTTATAGCAGCTATTGACGGTTATGCGCTGGGCGGAGGAATGGAACTTATACTTGCTTCAGATATCACCGTTGCTGCGAAAACAGCGAAAATAGGTATCCCTACTGTGAACCTTGGCGGCATCCCTTGCTGGACAGCCACGCAGCTTCTTCCAAGACTGGTAGGACCTTCATGTGCATCTGATATTTTGCTGACGGGAAGGATAATGAGCGCAGAAGAATGTTATAGTCTTCATCTGGTGGAATATATAACTGAAAAAGAGAATCTCATGAGTAAAGCAATGGAGGTGGCCGGTATTATAGCAGATAAGTCTCCTAATGCGATACGGCTCATGAGGCAGTCGGTGAAACAGGGGCTTGAGCTGCCTCTTTGTGATGCGCTTGAATTAGAAAGACAATTGTTTACGCAGTGTTATGACAGCCCTGACAGAGCGGAAGCAACATCTGCATTTCTGCAAAAGCGTCCGCATAAGCCATACAGAAACCGTTCGTGAATATATCAAAGCGGATAAAATATGTCGTCTGACTGTATGTCATATGACTGATAAAAATCACTTGCAGACAGATACGTGCATAGGAATATTTGATTCTATTATGCACACTTTTTTTATTCCCATAACCGTGATATAATGACAAAGTTCGAGAAAAAAACTGATATGAGATCAAAAAAGGATGGTATCAATATATGGAGAAGCATTTAAGGCAGACGATAGATTATCCCTATACATTGATGTATGAAGAGGTATATAAGGCAGCAAGGAATAAACCTGACGTGTCAGCCTATGAATTTCAGGGGAAAAAGACAAGGTATGAAGATTTTGTAAAAAAGATAGAAACGGTGGCAGGAGGTTTTTCTTCGATAGGTATAGGAAAGGGTGACAGAGTTACTATATGCATGCCTAATACACCTCAGGCCGTAGACAGCTTTTATGCTCTGAACAGAGCAGGTGCAGTATCGGTGATGATACATCCCCTGTCAGCTGTCGAAGAAATAGAGTTTTATCTGTCGAAAACTGACAGTAAGGCTATAGTCACATTGAACCTTTTTTATGAAAAGATAAAGAGCGCCGTGGAAAATACAGGGATGTCTATAAAGATTATAGTGGCGGACATAAAGGATGAACTGCCATTTCCTAAGAATGCGCTGTATCCTTTGACGGTCAAAGGCAAGAGAAGAATAAAGTATGACAGCCGAACAGTATTTAAATGGAGTGATTTTGTCAGGGAGGGACATAAAAAAGGCGCCCCTGAAAAGCCTGATAATAAATATGATGATGAAGCTGTGATTTTGTTCAGCGGAGGCACCACCGGAAAGACTAAGGGAATACAGCTTACTAATCTCAACTTAAACGCGCTGGCGCTGCAGACAGGAGTAGCTGCGGGATTCTCACTGGATGGATTGAGAATGCTTTCGGTGATGCCTCTTTTTCATGGATTCGGACTTGGCATAGGAATACATACTGCGCTGATTCACGGGGGTACGTGTATATTGGTTCCCCAGTTTTCTGTAGAGACTTATGCCAGACTTATAAAAAAGGAAAAACCTAATGTGCTTCCCGGTGTTCCTACTCTTTTTGAAGCTCTTCTCAGAACAGACGGATTGCAGGGCTTTGATATGTCATTTATAAGGGGAATGTTTTGTGGGGGAGATTCACTGTCAATAGAACTGAAGAAAAAGGTGGATGAATTTCTGAGGGAACATAATTCTTCAATACAGATACGCGAAGGATACGGGACTACAGAGTGTGTGACAGCCAGCTGTCTGACCCCATATGATTATTATAAGGAAGGCAGCATAGGAATACCTTTTCCGGATACATATTATAAGATAGTAAAAGTAGACACCAACGAAAAGCTTCCGCCTAATCATGACGGAGAGATCTGTATAAGCGGTCCTTCGGTGATGAGAGGATATCTTGACGATCCTGATGAGACTGCAAGAACCTTGAGACCGCATGGCGACGGCAGGATATGGCTTCATACCGGAGACATGGGAATGATGGACGAGGAGGGTTTTGTATATTTTAGGCAGAGGCTGAAACGCATCATTATAGTTTCGGGATATAATATATACCCTTCACAGGTGGAGAATGCCATAGATGCACATCCTGACGTTATGTATTCCTGCGCTATAGGGATTCCGGATAAGTATAAGATGCATAAGGTAAAAGCTTTTGTTGTTTTGAGAGAAGGCGTAGAACCTAGTGAAAAAATAAAAGAAGAGATTCTTGAAAACTGCAGAAAAAAGGTGTTCAGATTCGGAGTTCCCTCTGAGATAGAATTTCGCAGAGAATTGCCTAAAACATTAGTGGGAAAAGTTGCGTACAGGGTTTTAGAGGACGAAGTAAATGAAAGCGTAAGGTGACATGGAAAAGACACGGAAGAAAAGAAAACGAGGCGACAGAAAAGACGGAACATGGATAAAGGATATAGACGGTATTCATGGAATAATGCCGTATCTGATGCCCCAGAGATGTGAATCAGAGGTCTATATACAGGAGACGATAGATGTCACAAATATGATGAGATATATAGAAGCCAGAAACAGAAGGGATGATCCCGAGAAACTAACGCCTTTCCATGTGCTGGCGACAGCTGTTGCTAAGATAATGTACCACCGGCCGAAACTTAATGTATTCATATCAGGAAAAAGATTTTACCAGCGAAATAAGATGACGCTGGCTTTTATAGTAAAACGTAAATTTGAAGATGATGCGGAGGAATCTTTGCTTATCACTGAAGTGACAGGAGAGACTACTCTGGAAAAAATGAGAAAAAGGATTGTAGGAGATGCTGCACAAGTCAGAGAGAAAGGCGGCAATGATATAAATGATCTGTTGGATAAGCTGGCGAAACTTCCAAGATGTGTTATGAGATTCGCTATGTGTATTTTCAGATTCCTGGATTTTCACGGATGGATGCCGGAGAGTATATGTCGGGGAGACAGCAATTATGCCACTGTGCTGCTTTCAAATCTGGGAAGTATTAAATGTAATGCTGCCTACCATCATTTGAATAATTACGGAACTAATTCTATTGTTATAACTATAGGAAAGATACATAAAGAGCAGGTCATAGATCTTCAGGGTAACATATCTGTGAGAGATGTGGTAACTCTGGGAGCTACAGCTGATGAGAGAATAGCTGACGGATTTTATTTTGCAAAGTCACTGCGAATACTGGAACAGATATTGGAGCAGCCGGAACTGCTGGAAAGACCTGTAAGCACAAGCGTGTCAGGAAGAGAAGAATAAGAAGCGCTGCTGTTTTGGGGATTAGGTTTTTATGGAACAAGCAACTTGCTGATGCGATCTGCGGCGGCATTTGCTGAGGAATAGGCAAATTGGAGGTTATACCCTCCTGTGATTCCGTCGATATCGAGAGCTTCTCCTATTATGAATATGTTTGGATTTTTTACAGCTTCCATTGAAGAAGGATTTATTTGAGAGAGCTCTATACCGCCGCAGGTACACATGGCTTTGTTAAATCCTGATGTGGATAATATCTCAAAGGACTCACCGGTTAGCTGACCGGCGAGTTTTTTTAATGAGGTTCCGTATCGTTTTTCAAGTAGGCGGGAAAACCTTTTGGGGAGTGAGAATTCCTCCGAAATCACGGTTGACAGCTCGGCATTAGTTTTATGAGCCGCTTTTTTCAGTCTGAGAAGTGCATCTTCATAGCTGAGAGAACCGAGATAATTTATCTTGAGTTCATCTCCGGCAGATGCATATTTTGATACATTCAGTACAGCCGGACCGGAAAAATCTTTATGAGTAAACAGAAGCCCGCCGCAGTTCTGTATATTCTTATACCCTTTATTGAGAATGGTAACAATGCTGTTTTTGAAGGAAATTCCCGAAAGTTCTCCGTAAGGATAGGCTTTTACCTGTATGGGAGCAAGAGCTGGTTTAAGTCGAGTTGATGTCAGATTCAGATCACGTTTAAGGACTGTAAACATAGAGCCGTCTGAACCTGTGGATGGATAAGAGCATCCTCCTGAAGCAATTACCAGCGTTTTACAGATGAAGTTATTGCTTCCGGAGAAGATCTTCCAGCCTTGTTCACATTTTGTTATATTTTCCACAGGACTTTCAAAGTTAATGGAAAATCCGTTTTTTTCTGTTTTGTCCAAAAGCATATCAAGTATGTGATGAGCGTTCATAGAAGCGGGAAATACTTTACCGTCATCACGTGTTATTGTTTTGATTCCGTTATTTTTAAGAAATTCCATGAGGGAGATATTATTGTATTTATAAAGACATTTTCTGATTTTGCGTCCGTTGTCACCATAGCAGGAGATGAAATCTTTTATGGACCCGGCATGTGTTATATTACATTGGCCGCTGCCGCTCATCAGCAGCTTGAGACCCGGATATTTTGATTTTTCAAGTATAAGTCCTTTGAGGGGATGGCTTACGGAGGCGGCGCAGAAAAGTCCGGAGGCACCGGCCCCTGTTATTATACAGTCATATATCATATCAGTATCTTTCCTTTCTTGGACTATTATAACATATGGAAGCCTGCTTATGGATGGGTTTGCATCTTTCTGTTTTTGTCAGAAAAAAAGAGAAATGATATCGAGGTGTACATATACTGGCGTTTCGCCCCAATATAGAGTATACTTAAAAAAAAGAGCGGAGGATGATGTGAAAAAAGATATATCGGGAACGATTAAACGAGCTGACAGATTTAGAGTTATACTTGTGGGAGAAGGTATTCTTGTAGGAGCAGTTGCCGGTGTGACAGTGATTCTGTACAGAATAGCTCTGGAAAATGCCGGGCGATGGCTTACATCCATAATTGATTTTGCATCTCGGAGTCTGTTTTATATGGTAGGTTGGTTTGCTGTGCTTGTGCTGATGGCTTTTGTTGTAGGAAAGCTGTTATCTTATGAACCTCTCATATCAGGAAGCGGTATACCGCAGGTAGAAGGTGAAGTTGTCGGTAAGCTTCAGCAGAACTGGTGGAGGGTACTTTCTGCTAAATTTGCCGGAGGGTTTTTATGTATGCTGGGAGGGCTGGCTCTGGGAAGGGAAGGCCCGTCTATACAGCTTGGAGCCATGGCAGGAAAAGGCGTCTCCAGAAAGCTTGACAGGGGGAAGACAGAGGAACATTTTCTTATAACTTGCGGAGCAAGCGCAGGGCTTGCAGCGGCATTTCATGCTCCTTTGGCAGGTGTAATGTTTTCTCTTGAAGAGATACATAAGAATTTTTCGGTATCTGTACTTACTTCTGTGATGACAGCATCACTGACGGCTGATATTTTAAGTACGCTGGTTTTGGGGACTGATTCGGTGTTCAGATTTGAAATAGTTGATTCTATACCGATAAGATATTATTGGATGATCGTATTGCTTGGTATTATCTTAGGTGTTTTGGGAGCTTTTTACAACTGGTTTACGTTAAAAGCTCAGGCTCTTTACGGTAAGATAAAGACAGAGGGGCATACAGTAAAGATAATGATTCCGTTTTTATGTGCAGGAGCGTTGGGATTTACGGCTCCTGAGCTTTTGGGAAGTGGACATGACCTTATAGAACAGCTTACTAATACTGATATGGTGCTTGGGACTATAGTATTTATATTGGTGGGAAGATTTCTGTTTTCTGCGTTAAGTTTCGGATCAGGTGCGCCTGGGGGAATATTCTTTCCGCTGTTGGTGATAGGGGGATTTATAGGAGGGGCATTCGCAAAGACAGGTGTTGAATTTTTTGGGCTTGATCCTATATATGTGAATAATTTTGTATTGATTTCTATGGCGGGTTATTTTTCTGCTATAGTCAGAGCGCCCCTTACAGGTATAATTCTTATTTTTGAGATGACGGGGAATATGAGTCATATGCTGTCATTATCAACTATTTCTGTAGTGGCTTACATAGTGGCTACACTTCTGGGATCAAGACCTATATATGAAAGCCTTTTGGAAAGATTGATAGAAAAGAACGGAGATACATCTCAGGATGATAATAATGTAAAGCAGAAGATATTGAGTAATTTTGTTGTCAAAAAAGGGTCTAAGCCGGACGGATGTCTTATAAAGGATGTTCATTGGCCCGATAATTGTCTTCTTGTGGCAATACAGCGGGGAGCAAGGGAACTTATCCCTAAAGGAAAGACAAAGCTGATTGCCGGGGATATCATAGTAACTATGACTGATGAGAGAGATATGGCCGCTGTACATGAGAAGATGGAGGAACTGTGCAGAGGATTTTGACAGAAAAGAACATCTGAAGCGGTCAATTCATACAATGAGAATAAGGTTCAGGTAATGAGACGATAATATACGATAAAGAATAATTGGCAGAACAGTGGAATTTCAAAGAAATGAGGTTTATTATGCAGTTGAGGAAGCTTTGTGAAAATGTTGAGTATACCATCGTACAGGGAGAGCTGGATGTCCGCGCGGAAGATATAATTTACGATTCCAGAAAGGTGGTCCCCGGTTCTGTATTTGTGTGTCTGGTAGGAGCAGTTACCGATGGTCACAAGTATATTGCTGATGCTGTGGAAAAGGGAGCGTCGGCAATAGTTGTAGAGAGGACTGAAGATTTAAAAGATGTACCGAAAGCCATAACGGTTATACAGGTAAAATCTTCCAGAAAAGCGCTGGCTTATATGGCGGCAGCATATTTTGACTATCCTGCCCGCAAGCTGACGACTATAGGGCTGACCGGAACGAAAGGCAAGACCACCATCACATATATCATTAAAGATGTAATAGAACAGGCGGGCAGAAAAGCCGGTCTCATAGGTACTATAGCTACTGTGATAGGCGATCAGATTATTCCTGCGAAAAATACTACACCTGAATCATATGAGATACACAAATCCATGGCTGAGATGGTAGAAGCAGGATGTCAGTATATGGTGATGGAAGTTTCCTCTCAGGGACTCAAACTTGACAGAACTGCAGGTATCATTTTTGATTATGGAGTATTTACCAATTTATCTCCTGATCATATAGGTCCGGCTGAGCATGAGGATTTTGAGGAATACCTCAGCTGCAAAAGCATGTTGTTCAGACAGTGCGATACCGGCATAATCAATATAGATGATAAGTATGCGGAACAGATATTGCAGAGGCATACATGTTCCGTAGTTACATTTTCAGCTGAAAAAGAGGCCGATCTTAAAGCTTATGATATAAAGTTTCTCAATGAGGATGGGCGTCTGGGAATGAGTTTTAAAACATCCGGATTGATGAATTGTCAGGCAAAAATACACATCCCGGGAAAATTTTCCGTATATAATGCGCTTACTACAATGGCTGTATGCAGTAAACTGGGGATTTCCGATGAATCTATTCTTGCAGGTCTTGAAGATGTTCAGGTTAAAGGGCGTGTTGAAATGATTCCTGTTTCAAAGGATTTCAGTGTTATCATAGATTATGCGCATAATGAGGTTAGTACCAGAAGCGTTTTAGAAACGCTGCTGCAGTATAAGCCAACAAGACTTATCGCAGTATATGGCTGCGGAGGGAACCGTTCCAAAGTGAGAAGATATGATATTGGTGAGGTAACCGGCCAGCTGGCTGATCTCAGTATTTTGACAAGCGACAATCCTCGCTTTGAAAAAGTATCTGACATAAACAATGATATTAAAGAAGGGCTTGCCAGAAGCAGCGGCAAATATATAGAGATTGAAGATCGCAAAGAGGCTATAGCCTATGCTATAACAAATGCCCAACCGGGGGATATGATTATAATGCTGGGGAAGGGTCACGAGGATTATGTAGAAATAGAAGGTGTGAAATACCATTTTTCAGAACATGAGGCGATACGTGAGATAGTCTCGGAGATAAGGACCGGAAAACGACAGATGAAAAATGCTGTGAGATTGATCTGAGTAAACCCTTTCAGACTATGTCTGCTTAATGATAAAAAGGCGAAACCGGAAATGTTTTATTAAACGGCACAGTTTTAAAACTATGCCGTTTATTTATTTTTTGCAGAGCATTTGTACAAGGCTTATTTATCCTATTGCTGATCCTTAATAAATTCTTAAAAAAGTGTAAGCAGTTAATTAATGGCACTGATATATGCCATATGTTATAATTCTATTTATAAGGAGGTATTTTGTAGTGATACAGCTAAAAAATGTTTCAAAATACTATTACAGTAAAGGCATGATCGCCAGCGGAATATCAAAAGTCAATCTTACCTTTGATATAGGAGAATTTGTGGTGATTACCGGCGAGTCCGGCAGTGGCAAAACAACTCTTCTCAATGTCATTTCAGGGCTGGATTCATATGAAGAAGGCGAAATGTATATAGACGGAAAAGAGACGAGTCATTATCTGGCTTCAGATTTTGAGGAGTACAGAAAAAAGTATATAGGCAACATATTTCAGCATTTCAATCTTGTAAACAGTTATACTGTATATCAGAATGTAGAGTTGATTCTTCTTGTAAACGGTTATTCCAGAGAAGAAATAAAGAAAAGAGTTCCCGATATAATAAGGCGTGTAGGTCTTGAACCATATACCAGGACAAAAGTATCAAAGCTTTCGGGCGGGCAGAAACAGAGAGTGGCTATAGCAAGAGCGCTGGCAAAGGATACGGACATAATAGTTGCTGATGAGCCCACAGGGAATCTGGACAGCGTTTCTGCTGAAGGTATCGTGGAGCTTCTAAGTGAGATCGCTCATGATAAGCTGGTAATCGTTGTGACTCATAATTATGATCAGTTTGCTCAATATGCCACAAGAAAGATAAAGATGCATGACGGTAATGTGGCAGAAGATCTTTATATAAACACAGATGCTCAGGCGGTATATTCAGATAGTGGGATCACGCAGATGGCATCAGAATCTGAACGTATTGATAAGGACATAACAGCAGGAAGTAAAGTAAGATTGGGAGTAAGGAATACCTTTAATATTTTTCCAAAGTTTATGCTTATGCTTGTCGTGTTTCTGTTTGTGGTTTTTTCTGTGACATCACAGTATACAACTTTTCGAAATCAGGAGGAAGAAGAGGATAAGCTGGGATATAACGAGTATTTTTACAATTACAGTGAAGACCGAGTAGTTCTGAAAAAAACAGATGGTTCAGCTTTTACAGAAGATGATTTCAGGGCTATAAGTAACGTTTCCAATGTAGAGTCCATATCAGCAAATGATATTCTTCTGGATGTGCCTCTTTACATAGAAGACAATGAGTTTTCTTATGAAGTTTACCCTAAGTCATTGGGTGAGTTCGATGAACCTCTGGTTGCAGGAAGGTTGCCTGAGGCAGATAATGAGGTGATATTCACTGCCGTAAAGGATGACTTTGATACGGGAATGTTGGAGAGGATTCTTGAAAAGAGTTTCAAGATAAATCTGGGCGAGGATAAAGAACTGAATGTGACGGTAGTAGGCTTTGCGTATAAGCCGCAGAGCAGCAATAGCTTTATGTATTCGGGAGATCTGTTTGCGTCGGACCAGCTTATGAGTACCATGCTGACAGAGACTTATAATTATAACAGTACTGTCAGGACTTCCATAAATGGCAAAGAACAGCAGTATCAGGAAGGCAATGCCTTTTACAGAATAGTACCGAACAGTCATGTGGAGTCAGGAAAAGCCATTGCTTCGGAGGAGATAAATAATTTTTATGATAAAGGCGATGCTAAAGGCAAGACGATAACCGTAACGGCAGAGAATATATTTTATACGCAGTCAGTGGATCTGAAAGTTTCCGATACTTATAACAAAAAAACTTTTGAAAAAAAGACGGGCGTGTCGGACTATGATTCCAATAACGGAACGATATATGTGAATCAAGCCGATTATGATACACTGTTTAATAAAGGGAATTTTCAAGCTTCCGTATATGTAAAGGACGTCAAGGAAATGGATCAGACACTGGAAGCTTTGAGTACGATGGGGTATGTAACTCTTCCTCTTAAGGACATACTGATAAACATGTTCAATGAACTTACATCTATAATCAGAGTTCCGATGACTGTGATCCTTATAGTAGCATTGTTCTTTATCGCTTACTTTGTGATAAGACTCATATTAAAATCAAGATCGGCATATTTCAGTATATTGAGGATGCTTGGGCTTGCCAAGAGAAATATAAGAAGGATTTTGGATGTGGAAATGCTGCTGATTGTGAATATAGCTTATGCTGTTTTTTTGGCATGTGTCATATCAGTAAATACAGGCCTGATAAATATTCAGTATATTACTAATCTTGTACAATATATGAGGATAACAGACTATATAGTTTTGTATGTTGTTTTATCTTTAATGGCATATCTCATATCAGGGAAATTTGCCAGAAGTCTTTTCAAGAAAACGGCTATGGGTACATATAGAGAGGAGGACTAATCATGGTAAGACTGGAGAATGTTAATAAATATTTTAATAAAAGCAAGAAGAATGAGATCCATGTTATAAACGAAACTTCTCTTCATATGGAAAGCAAAGGGCTGGTGGCTCTTCTGGGGCCAAGCGGATGCGGGAAAACAACGCTGCTTAATGTCATAGGGGGCCTGGATAAAGTCAATGGAGGACGTGTATTTGTAAATGGTCAGAAGATAACAGGAAGGACATCAGGCAGAGTAGACAAAATAAGGAATCTGAATATCGGATATATATTTCAGAATTATAATCTGGTAGACAATATGACTGTGTTTGATAATGTGGCTATAGCTCTTAGAATGGTAGGCGTTAAGGATCGGAAAGAAATAGAGGATAAAGTAAATTATGTTCTTGAAAAAGTGGGCATGTACAGATACAGAAACAGGTATGCGGATATGCTTTCAGGTGGAGAACGGCAGAGAGTAGGGATTGCCAGAGCTATAGTGAAAAATCCTGCGGTGGTCATAGCCGATGAGCCTACGGGAAATCTGGACAGTAAAAATACTCTTGAGGTAATGAATATAATAAAGTCAATATCAGAAGAGAAGCTGGTTATTTTAGTGACTCATGAAGAAGAGCTGGCTGATTTTTATGCATCCAGAATTATAAAACTTCTGGACGGCAAAGTGATGTCAGACGAGGTCAATCATAATTCGGAAGGTCTTGACTATAGGGTAGAAAACAAAATATATCTCAGAGATATAAAAGAGCATAAAAGATTAAACAACGGCAGATATGATATAGATTTTTATAATGACAGTGAAGGCGATATAAAGCTTGATATAGTAGTCAGAAACGGTAATATTTATATAAAGGCCAAGTCAGATAAAGACAGGATTGAAGTCGTAGATGATAATTCAAGCATAGAGTTTGTAGATGCTCATTATAGGAAGATGACAAGAGAGGAACAGACTGAGAGTAACTTTGATGTAAACAGGCTTGAAACCAAAGGAGTGCGTAAGTATCGTTCCATTTTAAATCCTTTTTCGATGCTGAAGAAAGGATTTAAAACGGTTATGGATTATAACATACTTAAAAAAATCCTTCTTGTGGGATTTCTGATTTCGTCAATGTTTATAACATATTCTATCAGTAATATATTTGGCGTTATGAATATAACCGATGACGAGTTTGTGACTGTGGATAAGTCCTATATAACATTGGTCAGCAAGAAGACGAGCGTAGAAACGTATCAGAAGTATGAAAACGATGATAACTTAAAATATATAATGCCGGGAGATTCAAAGGTTACTCTTTCTATGCCCTTTGATGATTATTTTCAGACCAAGTATTCATCGGCTCAGCTCAGCGGATCTCTGTCTGACAGCGGAAAGCTTACAGCAGGGGATATTATATACGGAAGACTTCCTGAAAACAGCAGTGAGATAGTAGTTGATAAACTAGTGCTGGATAAGGTAATAGAAGACCAGATGACTAAGTCTGCAGGTTACGGAACTGTGAAAAGCTTTGTAGGCGGAGTGGTGCCGGTAACTAATATGTCAGATTTCACCATAGTAGGAGTTTCAGATTTGAAAAGCCCATGCATATATGCAAGCCGGGATATGTTTGTAAATATTCTGGCAAACGCTCAGTCGGAAGAAGATGCGGGTATGGAAGGAGATGCTGCCGAAGCTTCTTCAGGAATGATAGATTATACTTTGAAGACCTCAGATGTGAGCCTTACTAAGGGCCGGTGGCCTGTCAATGATTATGAAGTTGTTGTAAATGAAAAAAATAAGGATAATATGCCTTTGAACAAAGAGATATCCCAGAAAGTTAATGATAAAAAACTCAAGGCAGTAGGATATTATAAGGATAAAAACGACAGTGATTTTATGCTTGTAAATAATAATACTGTGAAGTATGATTTAATAAGGAGCAAGTCAAACGTGACTATGTGTCCTGTAGATAAGGCTGCTGCTATGAAGCAGTTCAGGGAAGATAAAGTCAATGTGAAAGATACTTATGCTGAAAGCGAGACACAGTACAGGAAACAGATGTGGTCGTCTATATTTTCGACTCTTGTTATGTCAGGTGTGATACTGATAATATCCTTTATTGAGATATACCTTATAATAAGAGCATCATTCCTTTCAAGAGTAAAAGAAGTCGGTGTATACAGGGCTATAGGCGTGAAAAAATCGGATATATATAAGATGTTTATAGGTGAAATATTTGCCATAACAACGATAGCAAGTCTTCCGGGGTTTGCGTTGATGTCTTATTGCTTGTATAAGCTTTCTCATATGGCATATTTCAGTGATCTGTTTCTGGTAACTCCGTGGACAATGGGCATATGTCTGATTATTATATATGGACTCAATTTTCTGTTCGGACTCTTGCCTGTATTTAGGACTATCAGGAAAACACCGGCGGCCATACTCAGTAGGACAGATGTCAATTAAGATATGAGAAAAGAAAAGGAGGGCTTTATGTTTAGGGCTATGAGACTGAAAGATCAGCAGCTGGATGAAGATAGGGTGAGTGAGATACTGAATACCTGTACCAATGGTGTTCTGTCTGTAAAGGGTGATAACGGTTATCCTTACGGGGTGCCTTTAAGTTATGCTTATGCCGATGGAAAAATATATTTTCATTGCTCCAAAGAAGGATACAAGGTGGAGTTGCTTAAGGCTGATCCTAAAGTAAGTTTTACTGTGATATCCCAGGATAATATTATTCCGGAGGCTTATAATACTCTTTATGTCAGTGTGATTGCTTTTGGAACAGTAAGGCTAATAGATGATCCTGAAGAAATGAGGAAAACACATATCCATATAGTGAAGAAATATTCCAAGGGATATGAAAAGGGAGGTATGGAATATCTGGATGCGGCTATGGACAAAATTTATATGGCCGAGATAACCATAGATCATATTACAGGAAAGGCGGGCTGCTGATATAAACAGTATGCCGGGATTGATTTAATAAATAAAGGCGGCTGCTGAAAAGGATCAGTATAGCCGCCTTTAAAATTTTTTTATTTTCCGGATATCATATCTATGCCTTCAAGAAGTGTCTCTTCGCTGAGGGCTCCTTTTACATATCCTGCAATATTTCCGTCAGCATCTATAAAGTAGGTGACCGGTATAGAGTATGTTTCGTATGACATGGCACCTTCGCCGTTTGTATCATAATAGACAGGAAAAGAATATTCTTGAGATTTGATATACTCTGATGCGCTTTCTTTGGTTTCACGTCCTCCCGTCAGATTGACCATCATGAAATTGATATCATTTTTATACCGATCGTATATTTTGTCAAAAATCGGCATTTCGCTCTGACATGGTCCGCACCAACTGGCCCAGAAATTAAGGATTACAGGCTTTCCTTTCATATCTGAGAGATTTACTTCGCGGTTACTTTCATCTGTGACTGTGATATCCGCTGCGGAAGAAGTACTTTCTCCTATGGAATCATAGGATACTTTTGCGGACAGATAATTATAAAGAACTGCAGCTCCTATAATAATGACTGCAAAGGTAAGTAATGTTATGACAAGTGTTTTTTTATTTTTCATGTTATATCTCCTAACCCAAGAATGTAATAAGCCTTCCGATCATGCCGAAGGCCATCATCAGTCCGATGAATATGAGAAGCCCTCCGCAGATACTGTTTATGACAGCATAGTGTTTTTTTATGAAATCAAATGTGGATTTAAGTTTATCTATAAGGACGGCGCTCAAAACAAAAGGGATACCTAATCCTGCAGAATAGGCTGTCAGCATTATCATTGCTTGGACAGTATGGCCTTGCTGTGAAGCCATCATCAGCGCCGAACCGAGAAAAGCGCCTACACATGGAGTCCATCCTACGGAAAATATCATACCGAAAAGACCGGAAGAAAAAAATCCCAGATTACTTACATTTGCCATAGATGACGGACCATTGAATATATTTAATTTGAAAACACCCAGAAAGTTTAGCCCGAAAAAAATCACGATAATTCCCGATATTATATTGACAGCTGTTGCATATTCTTTGAAAAAGCTGCCTACTGTTCCCGCAAGAGCTCCCATAGCTATAAAAACAATTGTAAAACCCAGCACGAAGCCAAAAGCATTTTTTAGTGTAGCATGGGTATTTCTTTTTCCGCCGCCGGCGAAATAAGTTATGTATATAGGAAGCATGGGAAGCAGACAAGGTGAGATAAATGTTATTATTCCTTCCAGAAAGGAAATGATATACTGCATTTGATATTCTCCTCATATAATTATTTCTGCGAATCAGTATAGTACAAAAATGTATATGTTCAGTGATATTACTCTGATATATTTTGTGAGACATAATTGCTATACGCTTTAGGCTGTGATATGATTTTTTTACGGAGGTATGATTGTGATGAATTTTTCTGAATATTTTCCTGTTTTCAGTAAGCTGACGAAACAGGAACAGTTGGCACTGACTGACAGTGTCACTTTGCGTAAGATGAAGAAAGGAACTGTGATACATGGCGGTGATGAAGAATGCCTCGGCCTTCTTGTAATCCGTTCAGGTCAGCTCCGAAGTTTTATCTTTTCAGAGGAGGGAAGGGAAATCACAGTATACCGTTTATTTGATCATGATATATGTTTGTTCACAGCTTCATGTGTGATGAAAAGCATTCAGTTTGATGTAACAGTGTCAGCTGAAAAGGATACGGATGCGTGGATAGTGCCAATAGGAGTATATCAAAGGCTTATGGAAAATTCTGCTGTTATAGCTAATTATACCAATGAAATAATGGCTTCTCGGTTCACCGATGTAATGTGGCTGGTAGAGCAGATAATGTGGAAAAGCTTTGATAAACGTCTTGCAGATTTTTTGGCTGAAGAGTGTATCATTGAGGAAACTGATATTCTCAGGATAACTCATGAGCAGATAGCATCACATCTTGGAACTGCCAGAGAAGTAGTGACCCGAATGCTCAGATATTTTCAGAGTGAAGGTATAGTGAAGCTCATGCGGGGAAGCATCCGGATCATTGATATGGAGAAGCTTTCTGACATGAGTCGATGATTTTACATATCGCAGCCAGGTACCGATTTATGATTTTTAGCTTTACATATTAATTGAGTCATAGTCCCCATCGGGCAGTATACGCACCATGATCGTGGTTTGAATAATATCATGGTAAGCATTCCCAGTACAGTGGAGGTAAGCATTACACTGTAGAAACCGAAAGCAAACTGAGCTACCCCCTGATGGAATAATGTACCGTGATAGGCCCAGTGCCATGGAAGCTTGAATGTCCATATCAGTGTAACAACCTGATTCAGATCCTGTCCGCCGGAAAATACCAGATAAGTGGACCAAAGCATGATGAAGAACATTGCAAAGAAAAATATGAGAAATCCATAACGGAATATTTTTGATTTCATCCATTGCGGTACGTCTTTTTTTCTTGAAAGTCCGAAGTTGCCTCCTATTAGTTGAAAAAGCTGTCCTCTGCCGCAGTAACGCTGGCAATACGACTTCCTGCCCCAAAAAACAGCTATTATAAGGGGAATAAAGAAACAGAGAAGACCAATCCATGCAAACAGGATATTGAAAAATCCAAGTATGAGATAAAGCGAGGAAAAAATCCACAGGTAATCATACCAATGCTTCTTTTGAGTCATATCGATACCTCCTTTATCTGAATGATGCTGGCCGGACATGCTTTGGCGCATTTACCGCATCCCACACATTTTTCAACATCAATAAGAGCGTACATTCCTTTGTAAAGGGAAACTGCCGAAACCGGGCATGTTTTAGTACAGCATCCACAGGCTACGCACAGAGTTCTGTCGATTAGTGCGCAGCGTTTTTGTTTTTTATGGTTCATAGAAACCTCCTGCAACAATATTTTTATTATCATAGCAGCAAAGGGGAGGTACGACAGTGACAAAATCACAATACGAGGTTTTATTGTATATGGGTCAGAATATCAGATCAAAACCATAGCATCCCTTATCAAAACCGTATTTTTCATAAAATTTGTGAGCTTCTTTTCTGGGGAGGCCGGAATCAAGGATGATTCCTCTGCAGCCAAGTTCTTTTGCTCTGCGTTTTACTTCATCCATCAGTGCGATGCCATAGCCTTCTCCCCGGACGCTTTCGTCTGTAATTATTCCTGACAGGTAACATGTCAGACCGGACAGCCAGAATGTATTGAAGCAGGTGCAGTGACAAAATCCTTTATAATTCCCTTCTTCCATTACAAAGAAAGCAAAGCTGTTTTTATCGCCAAGTATATTTTGATAGACTTTCTTTGTCTCTGTCCTGTCATAAATGTTATAAGTCCACAGTTTTTCGATGAAGCTGAAGGCTTTGTCAAAATCTTCGATAGCTGCATTTTTAAAATACATTTTGATCACCTCTTTGCAATATTTACAGAAACAGTTCCGTTTTAGAAGCTTTTGTATAGTTAGCTTCAAGCATTTTTACATGTGAAATAAATGCCGGATCGTCAAAATATTTGGCTTTTTGAGGACATTTTTTTACACAGGCATGGCATTTTATACAGATGCCGGAGATATTTGAAGGGTTTTGCTCAGAGATAGAGCCCATAGGACACGATTTTATGCATATTCCGCATTTTATGCAAAGGGTTTCCTTTGTCTTTGGTTTGGCTTTGAGAAAAACTGCGGGTTTGCCGTCTATGCCCAGAGGTTTGTAGTAGGGACCGACAGGATCGTCTCCACGTACGGCGATAGGAGCTGATAGCTGAGACGGTTCCATGTTTTTAATTTTGCCGACTATATCGGAAGCGAAATCTTCCAATAGTCGGATGTCTTTTGCGTCGGGTCTTCCAGGAGCCAATGCATCTGAAAATACATGTTCTGTCACAGCCCCGGCTCCGGCAACAGTTCGGAAACCATTATTTTCAAGTTCATTTCTCAGTTCAATCAATGCGTTGTCAAAATTTCTGTTTCCGAAACAGACTACAGGGACTGCCGGAGCTCCGTCTGATTTATATAATTGCTGTATAAAAGGGAGAAATTTATTGGGTACCCTTCCGGCATAAACGGGTACGCCAAATATCACCAGTTCATCTGCAGGTACTTTTCTGATTCCGGATCGTGAATCGGGAAGTGTGAAATCATCCTCTTTTACGGGCACATCAAGCAGTTTGGCTGTTTTTTCCGCAATGGTGCGAACTACAGTTTTGACATTGCCTGTAGGGCTTATATATATTGCTCTTATTTTCGATATCTTCATGATAATAGATGCTCCTTCCAATCGTTGGCGTGTATGCTTTTCGGGAATTATAATGAAATACCCTCTGAAACCCATAAGGTCTCAAAGGGCCGGGAATCAGTACTCCTCCGAAGAAGTCGTACCCTTTATATTATTATAATGTTAGACTATATAAATGTAAATAATCAATGAAAGGTATTTCAGACAGCATTTAGTTGTTGTGGGAATCATCCCCAAGCAGCCAGTATATGAGCGCGACACCATCTTTGAGTCCTTCTTTGTAGACTGCTTCTATTGCAGTCTGTATGGACTCTTTTTGAGAATCGTCGTTTGATGAGGATATAAGTTGCTTAATAAGAGTTTTAGTTTTGTCAGACCAGGTATTATTCGCGACATGAAGAAAATCAGGTTTATTCATATGATCACTCCTTTCTGGCACTTTTAAAAATGTGTTAAACATAAAATTATGTTATATAATTATAACATATAATTTAACAACTATTCACAATATAATTCATGTGAGGTGAATATGTTGTGGCAAAGATTAAAATCCCAAAGAAAAAATTAAAAGGTGAAGACGGGCATAAGACATTTTCCATCAGAGTACCTGATGACTTATATGAGGAATTGAATACATTTGCGAGTAAAACAGAGTTGTCCAGAAACGAGATAATCGAGATAATAACGATACTCCTGAAGGAAGCTCTTAATATCGCAGAGATTGATGATCATAGTGTGAAATGACATGATATTTTAAATGAAAAGAATAAACCTTGAAACATTGCGGTTTCAAGGTTTTTGGTACTCCCTAGGGGAGTCGAACCCCTGATTCCGCCGTGAGAGGGCGACGTCTTGACCACTTGACCAAGAGAGCTTATCTTTTACAGATAAAAGTATATCACATTTATTTCTGCTGTTCAAGTGCAGAGCTGAAAAGTAAAGAAAATTAATGTAATTATTTGAAAAAATACCCTCTGATTTCATATGAAGCAGGGGGTATTGGCAATGCATTGCTAAAGCTTTTCAAAATCAGCAGCGCCGTGTTTGCAGATGGGACATATGAAATCAGGCGGCAGATTTTCATTCTCATAAATATAGCCGCATATTCTGCATACCCATCCCTTTGATTTTTTCTGAGGGGCTTCTTTTATATGTTTTTGATAGTAGTCATAGGTCACAGAATTATCATTGGAGAGGTTTTCTCCGTCCGTCACATTTGCAAGAAAAAGAGTATGAGTTCCAAGATCTACGGAAGAGATAACATCGCCGGAAAGGAAACCGTTTGTTCCTTTCTTGATATAAGGCACACCGTTTTTTCCTGTATCGGCAGGATAGCCGTCAAATTTATCTACATTTTTTCCACTCTGAAAGCCGAAGTGTTTGAATATATCGAAGGTGGCTTTTTCACTTAAAATAGAAATATTAAACTTTTTTGTTGTCATTATCATATCATGAGTGAGGTTGGTTTTGTTGATGGCGATAGTCACTTTGTTAGGTGTGGCAGTTACTTGTTGGAGCGTGTTGATGATACATCCATTAGCCTTTTCATCGTCTCTGGCAGTTAGGACATATAGTCCGTAACTGATTTTAAACATTACGCTGTTGTCCATATCGTTCCTTTCTTATTTTCCCTATGAGGATTTGTTTATTTCATCAAGGCTCAATATACTCTCTTTTAGTGCTTTTTCATTATTTGTGTATGCTTTGTCTATTGCCATAATGAAATATGTATAATAGCATTTTTCGCTTTCCATGAAGAGTACAGTCCCGCGGGCGTCTGATGATAGTTTGAAATCATATGAAAGAGTTTCTGTTATAAAATCCGGGACACTTGCCGTGCTTTCGCTGAGTTCGGAATTTTCAAGGATATTTCCGAGCGTATTCATAAGAGAGTAATCTTTATACCCGTTAAGGTCTGGAGCGACTAAGTGGATCTGGGATTTTGATATACATTGTATGCGTAAATTTACAGTATCTTCATTATCAGATATGTCAAGGATACTTGACGGTGATTTTTCATTTATTACCCATGATTCGTCATTTGATGCGGGAAGCTCGATGGAAAATGATTTATCTGCATTGGAATAGCTTTTCAGATCTCCTTTTATGGAAGTATTCCCGCATGAGGAAAATATAAAGCATAAAACTATTGATAAAATCAAAGGTAATAATTTTTTCATTATGAAATCTCCTTAATATATTTGTTAAAACTGTATGAATTTAGTATATCACAAACACTGTAAAAGTACACAAAAACTTGGAATCAAAGCATATCCAGGACTTATGCCCGGGGGAGAGGATTACCATCTGATTAAAATTGATTATATGATATATATAAGCCGCATATTATTGATATAGACAGAAGTAAGGAGAATATTTATGGATTTTGGTCATTTAACGGAAGAAACGAAAAAATATGTGAGAGCTATAATAGAGTGTATAGATGACGGTGTTTGGATAACTGACGGAAAAGGATATGTGATGGAAACCAATACTCAGGCTCTGGGATGCCAGAGGCGTGAGGATATTATAGGCAAGAACATGAAAGAACTGGTAGATCAAGGGATATATGATGCTTCTGTTACATTGGAAGTAATAAGAGAAAAGCAAAAAATAACAAGGATACAGCGGGATGAAACCGAAGTATTGGTGACTGGTATACCACACATGGAAAACGGTGAGATAGAGATGGTCGTGTGTTGTGAAAGGGAACTGAAAGAATTGGATATAATGAAAGAACAGCTTCGCTTAAATAAGGAAAAGATGGATCTTTATGAAAGTGAGTTGGAATATTTGAGATCTGTATTGTCTAAGGAGGTTGATCTTGTATTGGAATCCAGGGCTATGCAGAATGTGGTCGAGCTGGCGGTAACGGCTGCCAGGTTTGGGTCTCGTGTTTTGATAGAAGGGGAGACAGGTGTGGGAAAGGAGATCGTTGCGAGGATAATATACAGAAATGGAAGCCGAAGCAAGGGCCCTTTCATAGCTGTTAATTGTGGAGCCATACCGGAAAATTTGTTGGAATCAGAATTATTCGGATACGAAAAAGGAGCTTTCACGGGAGCCAGTGAGAAAGGGAAAAAAGGGTATTTTGAGCTGGCTAACAAGGGCGTTTTGTTTCTCGATGAAATAGGTGACGTATCTCTTAATTTTCAGTCAAAGCTTCTGAGGGTACTTCAGGAAAGCGAGATAATGAGAGTGGGAGGAAAACAGGCTATACCTGTAGATGTACAGGTGATAGCAGCCAGTAATAGGAATTTGAGAGAAAGAGTTGCAGAGGGGGATTTCAGAGATGATTTGTTTTACAGGCTGAATACTTTTCCTATAAGCGTGCCGCCTTTAAGGAAGAGGCAGAGAGATATCGTTCCTTTGGTATATTTGTTCGCAGAAAACTTTAACAGTAAATATGGCACAAAAAAAGAGTTTTCTCTGAGCAGTTTAAATATTCTTCAGAAATACAGATGGCCGGGAAATGTAAGAGAACTGGAGAATCTTATAGAAAGGCTGATATTGACAGTAAGAGAAGATATCATAACAGAAAATCATGTAAGACATATGTTGTTTGGTGAAAAAGAAAATCCTGAAAGAAAGGATGAGAATAAGACTCTTAAAGAGGCCATAGAACAGACTGAAAAAGAGTTGATAGAAAAATATATGGAACAGTATGATAATCCATCGGACATGGAAAAGGCGCTTGGAATATCAAGGGCTACGTTAAACAGAAAAATAATGAAATATGGATTGCGTTAATTTATAAGGAGCAGGATCTGATCAGGAATGATCAGATCCTGCTCCTTTTTGTGCAGTCATACGTATTTTCAAATCCGAAAATAGTTCAGAAAAAAAATAAAAATCAGAAAATTCAACACTTTCAAGAAGTGAGTAAAATTTTTTTAGTGGTATGGCACGGGATTTGCTCTAATAAGTATGTGTAATGATTCAACACCGATTTATTAAAGGAAAGGAGAATGGCATGAGTAAACAACAGCAAAGCAATTTAGCCGAACATAATATCACATTGCGTACGGCGGTTATGATCATGTATTGTCTCGTAGCGGCCGGGTGCTTCGGCATAGATGAAATGATACCGGACGGAGGGCCGGGTATCACCATCATAATCCTGTGTATACTGCCCTTTGTGTGGGCGGCGCCTCAGGCTCTGTGTTCGGCAGAACTCGGCTCGGCTATTACAGACGCAGGAGGTTTTTATAAATGGATTCAGAGAGGCCTCGGAGAATTCTGGGGATTTCAAGGAGGATGGTGCAGAACATTATCATGTTACATAGATAATACTGTATATGTAGTCTTGGCAGGATCTTATGCTAAAATGCTGATCCCGGGGATGACTGAGACCGCACAGTTTATATTTATGGTATCCATCGTTCTTGTATTTACAATCATTAATTTATTAGGAATCGAAGAAATCGGAAAAGTAAGCACTATTTTCTCCGTATTTATTTTCTTAGTATTTCTGGCTATAACTGTTATCGGTTTCATGAATTGGAATCAGAATCCTATGGACCCTCTATACAATAGCGCCGATTACACTTTCTTAGGGTCGATAGGAGCAACTCTTGCGACAGGAATGTGGATGTATTCCGGATATACGTCGATGTCTACTTTGGCTACCGAATGTAAGGATAAATCTGTTATCCCCAGAGGGCTTCTTATAATAATGCCTCTCGTAGCGCTTACTTATATTCTTCCTACTATAGCGAGTCTGGCTTCTGTAGGGAACTGGCAGGATTGGAGTCCTGACGGCGGTATATCTTTTGGTCATGTACTGGCGCTTGTAGGTTCATGGGGAATACCGGTATTCACTATTACAGCGATCTGCGCTGAATTGTCCATGTTCAATACTCAGATGATTTCCATATCCAGAGGATTTTATGGTATGGCTGTAGATAATCTTGCGCCTAAAAGTCTGACGAAAGTAAGCAAAAAAAGGCGAGTACCTTATATAAGTGTATTATCTATCACATTAGTTTCCGTACTCTTGTGTAATTTCAATTTTGATGTCTTGGTGACTATGGATGTGATGCTTCTCATGGTTGATTATGTATTGGTATTCTTATCAACAGCAGTATTGAGACGGAGAGAACCTGATATGCCAAGACCATTCAGAATTCCAGGCGGAGATAAATTCGTCAATCTTCTTATAGCCCCGGGATTGATTATAGCTGTGGCTGCTTTATTCTTAAACGGCGCAGATTATTATCTGGGAGGTATGATCGCATTTATTTCATCACCGATAATGTATATCATATGGAAACGAATGTATGGCGGTCTATATGTCAATGATCCGGAGAAATATCCTATAAATCCGAGGACGAAATTGGCGGTTGGAGATTTTCACAGGATAACTATTGTATTCGGTATCATTGCAGTTATAGGGCTTATAGGATCTCTTTGGTGGTTTGACTGGTATGAAGTCGGATGGGAATCTTATTATGAAGAAGCTTATTGCGGACTTAAATTTATGGGAAGTGACGGGGCGGCCATCAAGGAATGGATAAATAACGCGATGTTGGTGATATCTGTGTTGTATGCAGTGATAGCTGTAGTTTTTAAAGTTGCAGGAAATAAGATAGACAGAAAAAATGCTTAAGAGGAGGTTCTGATTATGTCAAAGATAAAAGAAGAGAAAAGAAACATGCTAAGTAAGGTTGAAAAGGGGTTAGGCGTAAAAGCTCTGAAGTTCAGGCTTTCCTTCGGGGCTGAGGATATGCACTATCCGGCAGAAATGATATCCGGATGCAAACTGATAGAAAAGTGTATAGATTGCTGTACTGAAATATGCAATATCAGAGACAACGGAGACGGAGGTCTGATAGTTCATATAGAGTCAGATATTGTAAGGCCTGTACATGTGCTGGATGCCGTGGAGATAGTCTGCTGGTCTGTTGAGGATGGAAAAAGATCAAGGCTTTATGGATATGAAATGTATAAGACTTCGGAATACAATCAGCAGACAGATCGCTCTGATGTACTTGATGAACCGGCGCTGACAGTAAAGGGAACGGTGGTATTTGTGGTGGATGATCCTCAGTAGAGGATCATACGCCGAGACGAAGGGAGGAAGATGATGACTAAAATTTTGGATGGAATAAAAATCATAGATTTTACCCAGGGACATACGGGCAGCTATGGAACGATGCTTCTTGCAGATTTTGGGGCCGAGGTTATAAAAATAGAAGATCATACAAAAGGTGGAGATGTTTTAAGGGGAAGTTTTCCGAAAAATGAAAGAGGCAGCGCCTATCATTCATATATGAACAGAGGAAAGAAGAGCGTATGCGTGGATAAAACATTAAAGGAGGGGCAGACCTTTATCATGAAGCTTATAGAAAAAGCAGATGTTGTATGCGATTCTTTTGCCGCAGGAGAGCTGGAAAAATATAATATAGGTTATGAGGCAGCCAGAAAAGTGAATCCGGAAATAATATATGCTTCGCATACGGGTTTCGGAAAGACGGGATCTTTAAGCAGCAGTGCCGGATGTGATCTTACTTCAGAGGCTTTGTGTGGACTTATGCAGGTGACAGGATTTCCTGACGGAGGTCCTACTGCACATGGATCCAGAATAGCCGATCAATTCGGAGGTCATTTTTTTGCGGCATCTATTGTCATGGCTCTCATGGTAAAAAATGAAACAGGAAAAGGTCAGCAGATAGATGTAGCGTCGGCAGACTGTATGCTCACAGCTCTTGAGGACTGTCTTGCCGAAGCATTCATGAAAGGGGTAACCTTCCATAGAGAGGGAAACGGATCGCGATCCATTGCGCCTTACGATACTTTTGAGGTAAAAGACGGGATATTTTCAACAGCAGTCTCTACAAACTCACAGTGGGAGAAATTCTGTAAAGCCATGAAAATGGAGGAATTCATAGATGATCCCAGATATAACAGTAATGAGGCCAGGGGAGAGAATTATTATACTGAAAATGGCAGGGTAGGTTTAAGAGATATTATAGCAGATAAATTTAAGGATATGACAAGACAGGAAATAATAAACCTGCTGGCGCCGTGGAACATTCCCAGCGGTCCGGGACTTACTGTTCAAGATGCTTTCGAAGACGAGCATCTTAACAGCAGGAATATGGTGCTTGATGTAGAAGATAAAACTATAGGACGTATAAGGATGCCGGGGATACCGATAAAAATATCGGGAGTAGATGACAGGGCAGTAAAATCAGCCCCTAAACTGGGAGAAGATACCGCAAAGATTGCAGAAGAGTTTGGTTATGATAAAAATAAATTGAAAGAAATGTCTGAAAAAGGTGTTGTAATGTGTGAAAGGAGTGATTTATAATGAAGCCATTGGAAGGTATAACTGTACTTGATTTCACACAGGCTTTCAGTGGCCCGTACTGTGCCATGAATCTGGGAGATTACGGAGCGAGAGTCATTAAGGTGGAAAGAGTAGAAGACGGTGATCAGTCCAGAGAATGGGGACCGTACGCAGATAACGGAAACAGTGGATATTTTGCCTTATATAATCGGAATAAGGAGAGCATAGCAATAGATTTGAGCCATTCTGAAGGTAAGGCAATTATAAGAAAGCTGTATGCTGAATCAGATGTAGTTTTGGAAAATTTTAAATACGGTACTATGGATAAATTGGGATTGGGATATGAAACCGCAAAAGAGATAAATCCTGAGATAATTTTTGCTTCTATAACAGGTTTTGGACAGACTGGTCCTTTGAAGAAAAACACTGCTTATGACAATGTGATTGAATGTATGTGTGGGTATATGGAGATAACAGGATATCCGGATGGTCCTCCTCTGAGGTCGGGGGCATCGGTGGGAGATAGTTATACCGGGATAACAATGTTTTTGGCCATTGTACTGGCATGTTATGATAAGAAGCTTACAGGCAGAGGCAGGCGTTTGGATGTGGCTATGCTGGATACTATGTTTGCAGCCGTGGAAGAAGCTATACTGGCTTACAGCCTTACAGATAGCCCTGTCAGCAGAAGCGGCAATGCTAAGCCGAGGGAAATCGTTCCCTACGATACATATGAATGTGCTGACGGAATCATAGCGGTGGGAATAAATGATGAAGATATGTGGCCGGATTTTTGTAAGGCCATAGGCATGCCGGAGCTGACAGATGATCCATTGTATGCCGATAATGATATGAGATGCAGGAATTTTGAAAGTTTTACTGCCATGATGAAAAATGTAATGAAAAAAGAAAGCAAAGAATACTTCATGGAGAGATTTTCAAGCTATAATATTCCGGCTTCACCTTTGCTGCTGCCACTGGAGACTTTAGCGAATCAACAATTCATACATAGAAATATGGTGCTTGATATAGAGGATTCCAATGTGGGAAAGTATAAAGCCTTTGGAATCCCGATAAAATTCAGCAGGACACCGGGAGAAGTAAAAAAATCTTCTCCTTTACTGGGTGAAAATACGATTGAAATCATGAAATCTGTAGGCTATACAGATCAGATGGTAGCAAAGCTGATAGAAGAAGAGATCGTAGGCGCGGCGGAAAGCAGGTGTATGGAAAAATAAACAGGAAGTGATGATGGAGGATCATGGAAAAATTAAGTCTGAAAACTAAAATCTTATATGGACTGGCAGGAGTGGGAGATTCGGCTCTCTTTAATATAATGGGTACTTTTGCCTTGTTCTTTCTGACAACTGTAGCCGGCGTGAATCCTGCTGTGGCGGGAACTATAACAGCCATAGGATCAGTTTGGGATACTGTATGCGGCGCAGTTGCAGGATATGTATCAGATAATGCCGAAACCAGATTTGGGAAACGGAAGCCATTTCTTCTTGCGGCTTCTGTTCCCCTTATGGTATTTACGTCTATGTTTTTCTTTGATCTGGATGTAGGTCAGGATGCCATGGCTCTGTATTATGGAGTGATACTGATGCTTTTCTGGACATCATTTTCTACCTTTTTTGTTCCCTATCTGGCATGGGGTGCAGAGCTTACCAGTAATTATGATGAGAGGACAGTTCTCAGAGGATATGTGTCATTTTTTAATGCCATAGGTACAGCTATAGGCCTTGTGTTCCCTAATATATTAGTGCAGATTATTATAGATGCGGGCTATTCACTGGAGACCGGATGGCAAGTGACCGGAATGCTGTGCGGAGTGATTTCAGGGGGAACCATATTGATCAGTGCTGCAGGTATAAAGGATAAATTCAGATCTATAGAATCATATATACCTGAAAAGAAAACTTCGGGAAAACCTTTCAGAACTTTTGTCTCGTCTCTTGTGAGTATGGTGGGTAATTATATTCAGCTTCTGAAACTGAGGACGGTGAGATACATACTTGGAGCCAGTGTGTGTTATCTCATAGGATATACGATATTCTGTTCTGACAGAATGTACTTTTTTACATATAATATGGGGCTGTCTAGGAGTGTAATAACTCTTATTATGATGTTGATGACCTTCATGAATGTAATATTCATCCCCATTATATCTTTCGTGAACAGGTGGATTGACAAAAGAACTACGTATATAGTAGGAATGTTAATAAGCGCGTCGGGTCTGTTGGCCTTTGGAATTTTCGGAATTACATCTCTTGCATGGGTATGTGTACTCTCGGTTATATATTCTATCGGAGGCAGTGTTTATTGGCAGCTCATACCTGCAATGATATATGATGTATGCGAAGTGGATCAGCTGATAAATAACAGAGAACGGTCAGGGATGGTCATTTCACTTCAGTCTCTGTCGGAGGCCCTATCAGGTGCCGTCGCTATGCAGCTTATGGGTATGATACTCAGTTTTTCAGGGTTTAATGGTGAACTCAGCCTTCAGAGTGAATCGGCTCTTTTAGGTACAGGACTTTCGTTTACTGTTATTCCGTCCGCATTTATGTTTTTGTCGGTAGTCTGCATATTTATATATCCCGTTACGAAAAAAGTATATCAGGAAGTCCTTGAGGCTTTGGAAAATCGTGAAGCAGGAGAAGAGGTTGATATGAGCAGGTTCAGAAAACTTAAATAAGATGACTTGTGGTATAACTGGGAGAAATATAATCATTTATATGTATAAAATAAAAAAGTCAATGATTTTTCATTGACTTTTTTATTTAGTGAGTTTGCTTAGTTGTTATACCATCCGGGCATTCCGGGATCTAAGCAGTCATTGATTTGTTTTATTTCCTGATATTCTTCCAGACCATGGACTCCAAGGTCTCTTCCTATGCCGGACATCTTGTATCCTCCCCATGGACCCTCGACAAAGCATGGATTGTAACAATTTATCCAGGTGATCCCGGCGCGGAGCTCTTTTATTATTCTTATAGCTCTCATATGGTCATTGGTGAATACTGCCCCGGCAAGGCCGTATTCAGTATCATTTGCTAATGCCACAGCTTCTTCTTCGGTTTCAAATGTCTGAATCACAACTACAGGCCCGAAGATTTCTTCTTTGACAATAGTCATATCAGGAGTACAATAGTCAAAAATAGTAGGCTTTATAAAAAAGCCATCAGCACATTCTCCTTCGGTGTATCTTTCTCCTCCGCATCTGCATACAGCGCCTTCCTTTTTCCCTATTTCTATATATTTTAATATCTGAGTCATCTGATCTTCTGATACAATGGCGCCCATATCCGGGTTCTTCATAGGATTTCCTATTGTCATGCAGTTTGCTCTTTCTGCAAGTCTTGCGACGAATTCATCGTGTATGGAATTATGGATGATTATACGGGAACCAGCTGAGCAAACTTCTCCTTGGTTCATGAATATACCTATCATAGACCATTCTACGGCACGTTCTATATCTATGTCGGGAAAGAGAATGCTCGGAGATTTTCCTCCGAGTTCAAGGCCTATTTTCTTCACATTTGCAGCAGCTGCCTGCATTATACTTTGTCCTACAGGAGTGCTTCCCGTAAATGTTATGCAGTCTACATCCTTGCTTTCTGCAAGTTTGCCTCCTATCATACCGCCTGGACCCAGAACAAGATTGGCGCATCCTGCAGGAAGGCCTGCCTCATGGAATATTTCAAATAGTTTTACTACGCTGGCAGGAGTTATAGTAGCAGGTTTTAGTATTATACTGTTTCCGGCAGCAAGGGCAGGAGCCAGTTTCCATACTGCTATCATGAGAGGATAATTCCAAGGAGTTATGAGGGCGCAGACTCCCACTGGCTCATGTACAGTATATGAATGCATTTGACCGAAACCATCGTTTACTTCATATGAGCCTCCTGACGGTTTTGTTATCAGCCCTGCATAATATTTAAAAACATGAATGGCGTCTTCCACATCCGCTTCAGACTCACGGAGAGGTTTTCCCTGATTCTCCGTTTCTATCATGCTGAGTTCATCTTTAGCAAGGGTCATCAGATCGGCAATTTTAAAAAGTACGTTTGCTCTGTCCTGCGCAGACATCCTTCGCCACTTTCCTGATATATAGAAGGAATTTTTTGCTGAATCAATGGCTGAATTGATGTCTTCCTCGCCGCTTACTGTTGCTTTTCCAATGATTTTGCCGTTGGCAGGATTGATTATATCTGTGGTTTTTCCTGAGCAGGCATCTTGCCAGTGTCCGTTGATATAGTTTTTAAATATTTTCATATTTTCACACCTTTCATCGTTTTGTTCATACGTGCCGGAGCTAAGTTATCTGCCCCGAAATTTTTGGATATTACAGATGAGAAAAGTATAAAGAAAAGCTTATGATTTAGATGTTATATATACAACACTTTCGGATATTTATCTGTGGAATATCGTTAATAGATTTGCCTCAGATCAGATAACGGTATGTATAGTATATGTAGTTTTGTAAAAGCTAATCAGACCTTCGCGGCGCATATCATTGAGCTCTTTTGAAAGCGTGCTGCGGTTTATGCATAAGTACTGTGCGAACTGTTCCTGAGTCATACCTATATCAAAGGTATGACTGTTTCGCTTTTCACTTATGATACTCAGATAGGTTATTATTCTTTCGCGTATAGTACGTTTTGATAACACGTCTACCTTATACATGATTTTGATATTCTGATCTGAAAGAATTTTTGTCATGTTTTGGAGGAGCGTTATTTTACAAGCACTTGAGATTTCATTGCCGGAAAAAAACTCAGAATATCTGAAAAAAACGATGGTACAGGCAGTATCTGCTATGAGCATGCTCGGACTTGTAAAGAATGTGGAAGAAACAGCTTCAAGGCCGATGATATCGTTTTTCCGGAATGTCTGTAGTATTTGAGATGTGCCGTTATAATGATATTTGACAGATAAAACGTTGCCTTCTGCTATTATTCCTATTTTATGGATGATATCGCCTTGGGTCTGAATAGCTTCTGTTTCGGAGTACATTCTGACGGCAGGTTTCAATTTGCCGCATACGATGTCAAAATCCTGTTGGGCTATATTTTTAAAGAGGGAAGAGTTTTTTATGATATCAAAGTCCAGCATAGTACCTCACCTTATGATTTATAATAATATCTGATATTATCATAAATCGGGCAGAGTTAATGTTGTGAACCCAACACAGGATGTTGTCTCACATGCTTCTGATACGTATGAGAACAGGCCTTTGCAGGACTGCACAGTCCTTGACAGATAAACTGTGAAAGGCTATAATTCAACCTATGAAATCACACTGAAACGTAAAGGAAAAAACATGAAGATTATAATTACGGCAGGCGGCACCAGTGAGAAAATAGATGATGTGAGAACCATAACAAATTCGTCAACAGGAAGACTTGGCTATGCCATCGGCAGGGTCTTTGCGGAAAAGTATGGAGATGAGATAGAAAAGATCTATTATCTTCACGGCATGCGGGCTGCGTATGTCAAACATCCTAAAGTATATCCTATAATGATCGAAGGAGTGGCAGATCTGCAGGAGCAGCTTACCAAGCTTCTTACTAATGAAAAAATAGACGTTGTTGTCCATGCTATGGCAGTGAGTGATTATATCATAAATGAGGTAACCACTTTGGACAGGATAAGAGGCGTGGAGAATTCCGAATGCAAGGCAGACCTTTCCGGTAATAAGATAAGCTCTGATATAGAGGATCTTGTTATTCACATGAAACGATCGCCTAAGGTGATAAGCATTATAAAAAAACTGAGTCCTTCAACTGTTCTTGTGGGATTTAAACTTCTCAGCGGAGTGTCTCACGAGGAACTCATAGATGTAGGGTGTCGTTTAATGGATAAAAACGACTGCGATTTTGTCCTGGCTAATGATCTTCGGGAGATAGGCAGAGACTTTCACCGGGGATACCTTATTCATAAAGACAGGACGTATGATATAATGGAGAATAATGAGCAAATCGCAGATATGATAGCGGCGCGAATTATGGAAGGCCGCTAAAGGAGGGCGATCTGATGAATATAGTTTTGGGCGTGACCGGCAGTATAGCTGCCTATAAGGCGGCGGATATAACCAGCAGTCTCACAAAACGGGGACATAATATAGATGTAATTCTGACTGAAAACGGCAGCAAGATCATTACGCCTATAACTCTGCAAACTTTAAGCAAAAATAAAGTTTATATGGATATGTTCGAAGAAATAACGCCAAAGGAAGTAAAACATATCTCTTTGGCAGAGAAGGCGGATATTGTTCTCATAGCGCCTGCAACGGCTAATATAATAGGAAAGATTGCAGGAGGTATAGCAGATGATTTTCTTTCGACAGTCGTTATGGCGGCGGCGCCCCATACTCCTGTCTATATAGCGCCTGCTATGAATACGAATATGTATGAGAATCCTATAGTACAGGATAATATAGACAGACTGAAACGTTTTGGATATCATTTTATAGAGCCAAAAGAGTCTATGCTGGCATGCGGCGTACTGGGAAAAGGTGCGCTGGCTGATGTTGATGATATAGTAAGAATAATCGAAGGGAGCATTAAATAGATGATAAGTTATAAAAGTACGAGAGGAAGCAAGAATATAAAAACAGCAGCGCAGGCTGTTATACAGGGTATTGCGGAGGATAAAGGTCTTTACGTTCCTGACAGCATACCTGCTTTGCCTAAGAAGATATCAGAATTTGCCGGCAAGCCGTATAAGGTTGTAGCACGTGAGATAATCAAAGCATTTTTTACCGATTATACGGATGATGAGATGCAGCTCTGTGTGGATGGAGCATATGACGAAAAATTTGAAGAAAAAGAGATTGTGCCTGTCAGAAAAGCCGGCGGTGCCTACTTTCTCGAACTCTACCACGGAAAAACAGCTGCTTTTAAGGATATGGCCCTTTCGATATTGCCCTATCTTCTCACGACAGCAATGAAAAAAGAAAAGGAAAAGAAGAAAATTTGTATTTTGACAGCAACTTCCGGAGATACGGGCAAAGCTGCGCTTGAAGGGTTTGCTGATGTTCCCGGTACAGAGATAATCGTCTTTTTTCCTAATCAGGGGGTAAGTGAAGTTCAGGAAAGACAGATGGTTACACAGGAGGGAAACAATACTCATGTTTTTGCCATAGAAGGAAATTTTGATGACGCTCAGACAGGTGTTAAAAAAATATTCAATGATACGGATTTTGCCGAAAAATTGGCTGAATCCGGATGCAGGCTTTCATCTGCCAATTCCATAAATATAGGACGTCTCATACCTCAGGTAGCATATTATGTTTACGGATATGTGAAGCTTGTGGAAAGAGGCGTTATAAATGACGGTGATAAAGTGAATATCGTGGTTCCTACGGGGAATTTCGGAAATATCTTGGCTGCCTATTATGCAGGAAGCATGGGGATCCATGTAAACAAGTTTATCTGTGCCTCTAATGAGAACAAAGTTCTTACAGATTTTTTTGAAACGGGTGTCTATGATATAAACAGAGAATTTTATCTGACAAATTCACCGTCAATGGATATCTTGATTTCCAGTAATCTTGAAAGACTGCTTTATCATTTGGCAGGCAATGATGGAGAAGAGATCCAAAGCCTTATGACTGCTCTTGATACGAAAAAACGATATGAAGTAAGTGAAAAAATTAAAGAAGGTATGAAAGACTTTTACGGTGGGTTTGCCACTGTTAAAGAAACTAATGAAGCAATCGGTGAAATGTACAGCGAAAGCGGATATCTGATGGATACTCATACAGCTGTGGCATATAAGGTATACGAGGATTATGTAAAAGAGACCGGAGATGAGACTCCGGCTCTCATAGCGTCCACAGCTAGCGCATATAAGTTTGCAGACAGTGTAGCACATTCCATCGGCCTGGGAGATGAGGAAAATGGATTTGCCTATGTCAAAGCTCTTGAAGAAAAGACCGGGGTCAGAGTTCCTGCAGGACTTAAAGATCTTGATAAAAAACCTGTAAAACATAGGGGTGTGATAGAGATAGGACAGATGGCAGAGGTGGTAGAAGATAGCGTTAAATAATTTGAGATGAAGGGGCTGTCACACTAAGCAATTGGTGTGATGCCCCTTTTTTTGATCTGAAAAATACATGCTTATTCTTAATGTGTTTGCAGGATCATGGGTAAAAGGCATAATGTTAAATCTATGTAATATATCTACCGGATTTGTAGACTTGAGAAGAACAGGGAGTATAATAAAAATATGACCGAAAGGTTTTTACATAGATATTAAAGAAGAAAGGAGGATATAAGATGACTAAAGAAACAATGAAAAAGAAAAAAACTATAGCGCTGATAGCACATGATCATCTGAAAGAAGCTCTCGTTAAATGGTGTGTAGAAAACCGGGATAAGCTTCAGAAACATTTTCTGTGCGGAACAGGTACGACTGCAAGGCTCATATCAGATGCAACAGGGCTTCATGTGGAAGGATATAAAAGCGGCCCATTGGGAGGGGATCAGCAGATCGGAGCCAAAGTAGCGGAAGGCAAGATAGATATGTTGATTTTTTTCTGGGATCCATTGGAAGCTTTGCCTCATGATCCTGATGTGCGGGCTCTTTTAAGGATTGCAGTGGTCTATGATATACCGGTGGCAACTAACAGAGCCACAGCTGATTTCATAATGACATCTTTCTATATAGATGATGAATATGAACGGGATGTTCAGGATTTTACTCCTGTGATAGAGAAGGAGTGCAGTACTGAAAAAATAATAATATCAGAAAGATAAAATTGTCCAAATGAGAATCGCATTAAATGCGATTTCACCCGGACAATTTTTTTTGTTTTGATTCTCTGGATTTTTGTTCTCTGCGGGTACGCCGTTCTTTGTAAATAAAAGGACGGACTATGGGACGGAGAAGCTTCCTGTGTCTTATTTTTCGGTAAGGACATATGAGTTTTCCGATTCCTCTGTTGTAAAGTTTGAAACTTAGTATACCTATCCAGTGCTCTTTTCTTTTTGCTTTTTTTGTTTCCTCACGTTCAGTTCCATGGGCTTCTATTTTTACTCCGTTTTTTACTGCTGCTATAAGATCATTATTACAGTAGATATTTTCGGATATATCTGTGCAGGCCATTCCTATATATTCGCTGACATGAGAGTCTGAACCGGCAAACGTGGGAAGTCCGCATTCTTTTGCGAGAAGAGCGGCTTTACTGTTTGACGAGCGAGATTCACATGTATTAAATGCCTCTATGAAATCAAACCTTTTTAGAAGACGCATATCCATTTTTTTAAAGCCCATCGCGCTGGAACTCGCCACTCCGAAAGGATGAGCAGGTCCGAGAATGCCTCCGAAAATATGAACAATCTTTATCAGTTTGCTGCATCTCATTCCGCGTATCTTCATGATGGGAAGATAAAGATCATCAGGCATGATAACGAGGATATGACCGGCGTCTTTAGTGTCATATTCTACGCCTCTGATTACGCAGAAGTCTTTGTATCGGGGATCATTTTTTATTTTGTCCCAGGCTCTGCAGCCTTTGTAGCTGTTATGATCTGAGATCATAAAACCGTTAAAGCCAAGTGCCATGAATTTGTGAACAAATTCTTTTACAGAAACCTTGGAATCCAGTGAACCTTCTTTTGTATGACAATGTAAATCAAATTTCAATGTTTTCGCCTCGGTTCTTATATTAATAATATAGATTTTAAGATAAATCTAACTATACTCTAATAGTATTCCCAAATTAAAATAAATTCAATGAAAAATAAGTGAAAAAAATATTTCCATAAAAACACTTTTAGAAATATCTTGACAGTTATATGTTCCGGAATCTATAATATTACTGTAAAAATCTGTTTCAGGGCGAGGTGAAAGTCCTCACCGGCGGTGATTGATCCGATGATCATAAGTCCGCGAACCTATCTATAGGCCGAACAGGTGTGAATCCTGTACCGACGGTTAAAGTCCGGATGAAAGAAACGAAGATACTTATGTTGTATTTTTGATACGAGTATTTTTAGTCTTGGAATAAATTTTCCGAGGCTTTTTTTATGCAGCGGAAGCGATCAGGACATGGATGAGGCGCTGCATATGAAACCTGACAGATGACAATAATTATTATTTTAATCGAGGAGGGTTCAATATGACTCAAAAAACTGCTGATAAGAATACGCTCAATAAGCCGCGGATGAGCAGCAGAGAAAAAACTGTAAGACTGGCAAAGATGGGAATGCTGGTGGCGGTATCTATCGTACTTGTGTATTTTATACACTTTCCGATATTTCCTGCTGTGGCATTCTTAGAATATGATCCGGCTGATATTCCTATTCTTATAGGGACATTTGCTTTTGGTCCTCTGGCAGGGGTGATCCTGACAGTAGTAACATCAGTGGTGCAAGGGGTGACTGTGAGTGCAGCCAGCGGGCTTTATGGCATAATTATGCATATTATTGCTACAAGCGTACTTGTATTGGTGGCAGGTATCATATACAAGTATAATAAGACAAGAAAAGGAGCTGTTATAGCTTTATTGTGCGGTGTTGCAGCCATGACAGCAGTTATGATAGGCGCAAATATGATAATAACACCGATTTTCATGGGAGTTCCCCGCGATGTAGTCTGGGATCTCATGCCGTTTATTGCAGGCTTTAATGCCATAAAGGCAGGAATAAACGCAGTTGTAACATTTATTCTTTATAAGAGGATATCCGGATTTTTGCATAAGACATCTTGATCGTCCTTCAAACGTACCATTTATTTGCTTATGATAAAAGAGGCTTCGTTTCGGTTGAAGCCTCTTTTTGACAGCCTTAATAATGAAGCTTTATTTTTGCTGAATATTTTTCAGTTTTTTCATATTGATTGATGGCTTTAGCAGAGCTTGCTTCCGTTGGCGAGCAGTTTGAATTTGTATCCTAAGACTTCGGCAGCTCTTTTGCACATGATCATTCTTTCAAGGAATATCTCAAAATAATCCATGAGACTGCAGATGTCGTCGTCCAGTTCAAGATTCATCTGAATAATTTTCTTTTCTTGATTAATATCGAGCTTAGATGACAGGGCTGCGTAATTGACCCGGTCATGTATATCAAAATTAGCTTTGGTTTTATTATTAACTCGATTTCTTCTTACGTCAGTTTTATCGGCCAGTATCAACGCTGCAGAAACAGGATCTATGGCGTTTCCGGAACTCTCATCATGGTGTCCGATGGCAGAAGTTACTGTCATTATATCTTCAAGCGGCATTTTGAGTTCTTTGAGTATCTGGTATGCCAAAATTGCTCCGCTGTGTGCATGGTCGTTCCTATTAATGCTATTTCCTATATCATGCATATATCCTGCTATTCTTCCGAGCTCTATATCATGATTGCTGTAGCCCAGAGATTTTAGTATCCAACCTGATCTGGCGGCAACTTTAGCGGCATGTTTTGATGAATGATCTGTGAAACCCATTACCTTTAAGACATTGTTGCCCTGCTCCAAAAGCATGTTTATTTCTTTATTTTTTCGTATAGTTTTATAATTTATTTTTTCTTCCATAATAACCCTTATTCACCAACCTTAAGTAAGTATTTAAAATCCGTATATACGGACAGCCTTTGAATTTTTATGTATAATATTGTAATATGTAAAAGAAAAGTTAACCATCATATTATTGTAAATTCTTTGTGAAAATATATTTATTTAAGCAATGTATAGCCTCAAATTATGTACGCTATATAAAAATTAATGTTATTTTATCTACCGTTGCCGGCAGATAAATTTTAATTCGGCAAAACCGGAAAGGATAGGACTTTTTTATTTTCGGGAATCTTTATATCAGTACATTTCTGTGGTATACTACATAAGTTATGGAACAGAAAAAAATATTTATAAAAAATGAAAAAGATTCTATGGAATTCGGAAAGCTTCTGAGCAGGAAACTAACAGCCGGCAGTGTCATAGCGCTTACAGGGGATCTGGGTACAGGCAAGACGACGCTTACTAAAGCTGTCGCTGAAGGTCTGGGAATAAAAGAAACGATAACAAGTCCCACGTTCAATATAGTAAAACAGTATGACAGCGGACGCCTTCCGTTGTACCACTTTGATGTTTACAGAATAGGGGACATAGAAGAGATGTATGAGCTTGGATATGAGGAATATTTTTTTGGAAGAGGTGTCTGCATAATAGAATGGGCTGAGCTTATAGAGGATATTATTCCTGATAATGCGGTAAAGATACAGATCCTATATGGCAAGAAAGAAGGAGAACGTATATATATATGTACATTTTAGGAATAGAAACCACAGGAGTTTTTGCTTCGGTGGCATTGATGAAAAATAGAGAAATTGTCGGATATGTCAAAGGATCAGACAGGTTTTCACATTTGCAGAATCTTATGCCGCAGATAGAAACTGTGCTTGAAGAAGGCGGGATAACACTTAAGGATATAGAGGCTATTGCAGTTTCATGCGGACCGGGATCATTTACAGGGATAAGAATAGGTGTCTCCTCGGCAAGAGCATTGTCTCAGATGACGAGAATTCCTTGCGTTCCGGTACCCAGTCTTGCAGCTTTGGCCATGAACGCAGCGTTTATTGATAATAAGGATATTTTGATATGTCCTATGATGGACGCCAGAAGAAATCAGATATATGCAGGAGGGTATTTTTTTGAAAACGGCTTCCCTGTAGAGAAGATAAAAGCAGGGGCATATATGCTTGATGAATTTTTGTCGAAGACAGAAAGATATAATCGAATATTGGCGTTAGGCGATGCCATTGATGTTTACGAGGAAAAAATGAAAAATTTGAGATTGCGGGGAACTGAGACAGCCTCTGAGGACATAAGATATCAGGACGCGGTTTCAGTAGTACGGCTGGGAGCAGAGCTGTACCGCAAAAACGGAGGAATCACCTATGATAAGGTGGAACCGGATTATATGCGTCTTGCTGAAGCCGAACGAAAGCTGCGGGAAAAGCAGCGGAAAGGCTGATGACTATGGCAGATGTGATTATCAGGCAGGCGACTGCAGAAGACGCCGATGATATATATGAAATAGAGAATTTGTGCTTTCCTGATCCGTGGAGCATGGACGCTCTCGTTTATGAGCTTTCGGATAATCCGAGGGCTTTTTATATCGTTGCGGAGCTGAACGGACAGGTGGTTGGATATGCCGGACTGTGGTGGATAGATGATGAGGGGCATATAACAAATGTAGCTGTCAAGCCGGGATTCCGCAACAGACGGATAGGCGAAGGCATAATAGGAGTTATGATAGACTTTACATCACAGGAAGGCATAGTGCATCACACTCTTGAAGTGAGGAAATCCAATACTGCTGCTATAAATTTGTATAAAAAATTCGGATTCCGTACAGAAGGTGTCCGTAAAAAATATTATCTCAATAACGGAGAAGATGCGTTGATTATGTGGCGTCACGGAGAATAAAATCCGGACTTTCAATAGATAATAGTAATATACTTTTATCTAAGGAGGAAGATTATGGATAGATTTTCGGGAGAAAATATGAATGTGGTTTTTTATCCATGCAGGAAATTTTCCAGGCGTCACGATTTCGATGTGTTTAGCATGAGTGATTATATGTCATGCGAGAATTGCAGACATCTTAACGGAGAAAACCAGTGTGAGAAAAAATTGGAAGAAAGACGGAATAATTTATGAAGAACGGAAAAATAGTAACACTCGCAATTGAATCCAGCTGTGACGAAACGGCAGCGGCCGTGTTATTGGAGGGGCGGCAGATCCTTTCCAATATTATTTCGTCACAGATAGATATACATAAGCAGTATGGGGGAGTAGTTCCGGAAATAGCCTCCCGTCATCATTTGAATAACATAAATGCAGTGGTGGATATGGCGGTAGATGAAGCAGGCATCACTGTTGATGAAGTGGATATGATAGGAGTAACTTATGGACCGGGGCTTGTAGGGGCTCTTTTAATAGGTCTTGCTACAGCGAAAGCTTATGCTTTTGCTGTGGGAAAACCCCTTATAGGGATTCACCATATACATGGACATATATGTGCAAATTATATAGAACATAAGGATCTAAGGCCGCCTTTTACAGCGCTGGTGATATCTGGGGGACATACCAATATAGTAGAAGTGACAGATTATAACGAATGCCGTATATTAGGAGGCACCAGAGATGATGCGGCAGGAGAAGCTTATGATAAAGTTGCAAGAGTACTTGGGCTGGGATATCCGGGAGGCCCTCTGATAGACCGGCTGTCAAAGAAAGGCGATCCTCATGCAGTTGAGTTTAAGCGTGTATTTCTTGAAAAAGACAGTTTTGATTTTAGCTTCAGCGGAATAAAGACAGGAGTGCTTAACTATATAAATTCGGAAAAACAGGCGGGAAGAGATATTGATACTGCTAATGTGGCGGCAAGTTTTCAGGCAGCAGTTCTTGATGTTATAGTGGCCAAGACTATGAGGGCTGCTGTGGATATGAACAAGGACAAGATTGTGTTGGCCGGCGGTGTAGCATCCAACAGCAGACTCAGGGAAATGATGAAGGCAGAGTGTGACAAAAAGGGAATAAAGCTTTATTATCCGTCGCCGGTATTGTGCACAGATAATGCGGCTATGATAGGATGCGCCGCATACTACAAGTATATGGCAGGTCAGCGTGACGATCTTACTTTAGATGCCATACCGAATCTGCCATTATAAAAATACATACCGAGGTTAGATATGATAGTATTATCAGCAAAAGATCTTACAAAAGAATACGGAACAGATATTATTCTCGATAAGGTTTCGTTTCATATAAATAAAGGAGAACGGGTAGGTATAATAGGCGTAAACGGGGCCGGAAAAACCACCCTTCTTAAAATACTTACAGGAGAACTCTCCTGTGAAAAAGGGGATTTCTTTGTCTCTTCAGATACTAATATAGGATACTTGAAACAGGATGGAGGCTTTAACTCAGAAAAAACCGTAATAGAGGAAGTTGAAAGCATTTTCATTAAGTTTCATATTATGGAAAAAGAAATGGAAGAAATTCTTACAAGGATAGAAAACACTGCAGATAGAAACGATCATGAGACAGGAGAAAAGCTGTTGCAACGCTATGATGATTTGCAGGAAAAATTCAAAGCTCTCGGAGGATATACATATAAAAGTGAGATGACAGGAATACTTTCCAGTATGGCTTTTGGTGAAGAAAGTTACGGAAAGAAGATATCGACTCTGAGCGGGGGAGAAAAAACGAGACTTGCTTTGGCATGTTTGCTCTTAAAGAAGCCTGATATACTTTTTCTCGACGAGCCTACAAACCATCTTGATATAGGTACCCTTAAATGGCTGGAGCAATACCTGAAAAGTTATAAAGGCACCATAGTACTGGTATCTCATGACAGATATTTTCTTGATGAGACGGTTACAAGAATATTTGAGGTGGAGAATCATAAGCTGAATATATATGAAGGAAATTACAGCTTTTATGCTTCTGAACGTAAAAACAGGCGTGAAGCAGAAATGCGGCGTTATGAAAAGCAGCAGAAGGAGATAGGTCGCCAGGAAGAAATAATAAGACGTTTCAAACAGCGGGGAACAGAAAAGTTGGCCAAAAGGGCAGCTTCGCGGGAAAAGCGCTTGGCAGCTATGGATCTGGTGGAAAGACCTGAGGCACAGAGAGGTACGATGAAGATTTCTTTTAAAGCTGATTTTCAGAGCGGAAGAGATGTACTTCTGGCAGAGGGGATCTCTAAAAGCTTCGGATACGGCTCAGGCAGAGTAGATTTGTTTCATGATGTGAACCTTGATATCAAAAGAGGAGAGAGAATTTGCATAGTAGGGGCCAATGGCATAGGAAAGACAACACTGCTGAAGATTCTCATGGGAGAGCTCTCTGCCAACGGAGGACGGATAAGAACAGGATATAATGTTCAATTCGGATATTATGACCAGGGGCAGCAGCTTCTTAACGGGGCAAATACAGTTATCGGAGAACTTCGGGATTCCTATGGCCTTTATTCTGATACAGAGCTGAGGAATATTTTGGGAAGATTCATGTTCAGAGGAGAGGAAGTGTTTCTTACAGTAGGCTCTTTGAGCGGAGGAGAAAAAGCAAGACTTGCACTTTTGAAACTTATGATGTCAGGCTCAAATGTACTGATGTTGGATGAACCTACCAATCATTTGGATATAGAGTCGAAAGAGGTGTTTGAAGAGGCTCTTTTGGATTTTCCCGGAACGTGTATAATAGTATCCCATGACAGATATTTTCTCAACAGAATACCTACCAGAATAGTAGAGCTTACCTCTGAGGGAATAGATAATTATCTGGGTGCGTATGATTATTATATAGAAAAAAAACAGCAGCAGATACAATCAGGAAAAAAGTATCTGGAAGAATTGTCTGCCAGAGGAATGCCTTCAGATGAGGCAGCGGACATTTTTTCTGAAAAGAGCGAAATTCCGATGTCTTCTGCTGAAAGAAGGCGTCTGCAAAAAGAAAAGGAAGCAGAGGAAAGACGGCTCAAAAGACACAGGGAAGCACTTGAAAAAGAAATACAGACTCTTGAGGATGAAATAAAAGATCTTGAAGATCAGCTCTGTAAAGAAGAGGTCATCACAGATCATATGAAGCTGGCGGAAATCAGTAAGATTCTTACTGATAAAAAAGATGATCTTGATCAGCGATATGAGAGCTGGCTTCAGCTTCAGGAGGGCTGAAGGTCACTTTATTCTTTTTTTATTAAAAGTATTGCAATAAAAGAATTGATACACTATAATGATTGAGAAGTTGTCGGGTTTTTTATCCGATGATATAATTTTGAAAAAATGATATTTGATGATGGAGGTATATATCATGATATTTGACAAGATCAAAGGAATAATAGCTGAACAGTTAGGAGTAGACGAAGAAGAAGTGAAGATGGAAACACATCTTATGAAGGATCTGGAGGCAGATTCACTGGATGCTGTTGAGATCATCATGGCTATCGAAGATGAATTCGATATCGAAGTTCCTGATGAAGATGCTGAGAAGTTCCAGACTGTAAGCGATATCGTGGGCTATGTAGAAGCAAGAGCATAGGTGCAGAAGGCTTTAAAATGAAGAGACAGACTAAGATCTCCAATGCAGTTATAAAGCGGCTTCCCAGGTACAGGCGATATCTGAGAGAACTGCAGAAGAAGGGGATCGATAAGATTTCTTCTAACGAATTCAGTAATCTGACCGGTTATACTGCTTCTCAAATAAGGCAGGATCTCAATAATTTCGGAGGATTTGGCCAGCAGGGATACGGATATAGCGTAGATGGCCTTTATAACGAAATAAGCGTTATTTTGGGATTGGATAAGGAATATAAGATGGTTATAGTAGGCGCAGGCAATTTAGGTCAGGCCATAGCTAATCATACTTACTATTACAAGACCGGGTTCATCGTATGCGGTATATTCGAAATCAATCCCAAGCTTATAGGAATGAAGATAAATGACATAGAGGTAATGGATTACGATAGTATCGTGGAATTCGTTGAAGACAATGATATCGATATAGGAATAATATGCACAACTAAAGATGCTGCGCAGGAGGTAGCGGATAAACTTTGCTTTGCAGGTGTCGGAGGTCTTTGGAACTTTGCTCCTGTAGATATAGAAACACCTCATCATGTCGCAGTGGAAAATATGCATATAAGCGACAGTTTGCATTCGCTTGCCTATCATATGAATAAAAGCCAAAATCAGGAAGAGAAGAAATAATATAAAGTTACATAAAAATATTGGCAATTAAATAACCGTTTCATTATGAAACGGTTATTAATTTCAGATGATATATGTTCCAGCTTATTCTTCAACCGGAGCGTCTACAGGACATGCGCCTGCACATGCGCCGCAGTCTATGCATTTGTCGGCATCGATAACATACATAGAATCGCCAGCTGAGATAGCTTCTGTAGGACATTCATCAATGCAAGCACCACAACTGATGCACGAATCTTTAATTACATAAGCCATTGTAAGTACCTCCTTTAAGATTATCATTAAATGACAAACTGATTATAACAAACCTTTGAGAGGAATTCAAGAGGAATTCAAAATGAAAGTTTATGGACTTATAGGCAGAAGCGGCACAGGAAAAAGTTTTCAGGCCGTTAACCTATGCAAAGAATTGAATATAGAAAGTATTATAGATGATGGATTGTTTATCTGCAGAAACAAGGTGGCTGCGGGAATATCTGCAAAACGTCAGAAAACAAAGGTGGGAGCTGTAAAAGCTGCACTTTTTACTGATGAAGGTCACATGAAAGAGGTTTCAGAAGCCATAGGAAAAATGAATCCTTCATCTGTATTAGTGATTGGCACGTCTGACAGAATGGTGGATAAAATTGTAGCAAGACTCGGACTTGAAAAGATAGACGAGAGAATCTATATAGATGATATAACTACAGAGGTTCAGAGAGCTATGGCGAGGAAGCAGCGGGATGAAATGGGGCAGCATGTTATTCCTGTACCTACATTTCAGCTTAAAAGACAGTTTTCCGGTTATTTTATGATGCCTATGAGGATGATACTGAAGGAGTTCGGTTCATGGAGGGATATATCAGAAAAATCTGTAGTCAGACCTACATACAGTTATTTAGGTCAATATAAAATTTCTGAGAGAGTGATGAACGATATAATAGAAGGGGTAAAAAGAGCTGATGAAAACGTAGCTGAAATCAACAAAGTGGGAGTAGCCGTTATGCAGGATGGAATAAATCTTTATGTAACTGCAGTTTTCAGATATGGCATAGACTTGCCGGAGGCTGCCAAACGTTTTCAGAAGAATACAGTAAGAGAAATAGAATATATGACAGCATTTAATGTAAACAGACTTGATCTGGAAGTGAAAGGTTTAATATGACAGCTGAAGAACGAAATGGCGTAGTATTTGTAGAAAGTGTAAAAGACTTTGATCTTGACAATATCTTTGACTGCGGACAATGTTTCAGATGGGAAAAAACTGAGACAGGTATGTATCTGGGTACTGCTTATGGAAGGCAGGCTGCGATGTCATATGATAAAGATAAAGAACTGCTTAAAATATATGGTTCCTCTTTGGAAGAGTTTGAAGGTATATGGAGACATTATCTGGACCTTGACCGGGATTATTCTTCTATAAAACATATTTTAGCAGATAAAGATCCTGTGATGGCAAAGGCTATAGAATATGGTCAGGGGATAAGGATACTTAATCAGGAAAAGTGGGAAACACTTATTTCATTTATAATCTCTCAGAATAACAATATCCCAAGAATAAAAAAATGTATAGATTCACTGGCAGCGACTCTCGGAAAGAAGATAGGGGAGTTTGATGGCAGAGAGTTTTTTGCACTGCCTGATGCGGAAACATTGGCCGGAGCCGGCCTTGATGATCTTGCTCCCTGCCGTCTGGGATACAGAGCTAAGTATCTTATAGAAACAGCGAGGCAGGTAGCTGAGGAAGGATTAGACTCTTTGGAAAAACTGGGAGATGATAGTGTTTCTTCTGAGGAGACCTTTGAAGCTCTTAAACGTTATTGCGGGGTAGGGCCGAAAGTTGCTAATTGCATAGCTCTTTTTTCTATGGGAAAGACAGATAGATTCCCTATAGATGTTTGGGTAAGAAAGGTTATGAACAGACTTTACGGAATTGCTGAAAATAATATGAAAGAAATGGAGCTGTTTGCCGCAAAAAATTTTGGGCGATATGGCGGAATAGCTCAGCAGTATCTTTTTTATTATATAACTCATAATAAAGAGATTGCAGATGAAGACAGCAATATTTTCTGACATCTGAAAGAAATTTAAAAAAGGTAGTTGACAAAAGCAGGAAATGGCTGTAAATTATAGTTAGCACTCATAAATAATGAGTGCTAACA
>NZ_JBKTXS010000010.1:0-75478 GCF_046951855.1 Lentihominibacter sp.
CCCAAAAAGATAGTCTCTTTAAGAAGTATACCCCCCCCCTTATATATTTTGCAATATTTTTTTAAAATTCTATATCAATAAATACTGCGTAGAATTTTTTCTGTACAATATCCCGATATTGCCCCCCCAATACCAGTAATTCACTGCTAAAAAACTGAAAACAGCTTTCATCTGAAACCAAACCATTGCAAAATGATTATGATAATTTCAAAACAAAAAGAACCGAAACCGGCTTTTACAAGCAATTTCGATTCTTTTAGTATTTTCCGTTTAATAAAATAACTTCAATTAAACATTCTTTTTTATTATAGCCCGCTGTATCGGTCATTCCCGCCGCATAAGCCATACCGCCCAGAAAAACATATTGCCGATATCTCCCCTTTCGGCGTTTCCGTCCTTTTTCTCCGCCGCTCCGCATAAGTACAATTCCCGCCTTTATATAAAGGGCCTCTGACTTCAACTTTTACTGCAGCCCCAGCTTTTTTGTTTCTGTTCCCTTGTATCTAACACACCATATGCCATTTCCCACATCTATGATCCTATTTGTGCAGGTAATCCACTTAGACCATCAAAAGAAGACGAATACTCCATTTTGCAGTCCTCGTCAGCTTACCATCATGCTCTTCTACATCAGGCGCTTCCCTATTACTTTTAATGACAATAAAAAAGATCTCCCTTACATAGATTTATTCGGAACGCCAAAATTCAAGTATTTATCCACCTCACCATTCCGGCTCCCATTTCATCATTAGGTCTTCTCACAAATCCGGATTTCTCATAAAAACCCTCATTTCCTTTTGTTGACATTAGATTTACCATAACAAAAAGATCACCCTGAGCCAGACTGTCAAGCCATTCATTAATATATCCCAAAATCGCTTTTCCGATTCCCTGCCCCTGATACTGAGGATCCACCATAACATCTGCAATCAAATACATATATCCTCCGTCACCTATAACTCTTGCAAATCCCACGGCTCGTTCTTCGTCATAGGCAGCAATAGTATAATAAGAATTATCAAGACCCTTTTCCGCCCTTTGACGGTCAATCTGCCTCCATCCTACCGATTCTCTTAATTTATTGTATTCACTCACCGATATAAAGTTTATATATCTTATCATCTCTGTCTACCTGTCTTTCTGCAAAATATTCAAGTCTGTATATTGTTAACTCAGTTTCTCATCTTTCACATCAGCAAGAAACTCAGCCGCTTTATCCATAGCACGTCCAGCTATTTTATCTATACTTTCTCCATCAACCGTTCCTGCTGCCACCGCCGCCGAAACTATATCTCCGGCTCCCGAAGTGCTTCCAAAAGTTATCATACGCTCCGGTCTCAATATTCCTTCACAAGAGCCCTCTTTATAATAAAGACCTCCACCCTTTATCGTTATAATAACTTTATGAACCCCGGCTTTACTGAAAAATTCTCCTGCCTCCGAAAGCTGTTCCTCGCTGAGAACAGTTTCGCCGGTCATAGCCTCTGCTTCCATTCTCCCAGGCATTACGCAGTAAAATCCGGAAACAGCCTCTGCCGCCTTTATACTGCCCGGCAGATCCGAAGGATCGAAAAACAACTTCTTCCCACTGTCGTTTCCATATTTTTTCGACATATACTCAATGGATTCCTGCGGAATAGTTCCATCTATTACTATTATCTCAGCACTTTCAAGTATCTCTTCCTTTTCCTTCAACAATTCAGGAGTGATGTTTTTAAGCACAGCCCGATTACTCCTAAACATCTCTATATCTCCCAATATATTAAAAAATTCTACATCTATAGCTGTACTGCCGGGAAAAATCTTGAGGCCATCGGTACCTACTCCCGCCGATTCCAGCTCAGCTTTCACTGCCATACCAACTGTATCATCCCCCACGGCCGAAATAAATTCCGTATCATATCCCCATGAAGCCAAATTCACGGCAATATTAAAAGCACTGCCGCTGTTCTTTGCTTTTATATCATCATCTTCTTCATCCCAGCTGGCCTTAGATCCAAATCCTGACTCTCCCATACCTATATGGCTGCTTCCTTCTCTTGGCATTCTCATTTTTACCCTTACCGTTTCCTTGGCACATCCTATTACTGCAATCATTCTAAAACTCCTTTACTCTACAAAAATACTGCCGCCTATAAACTCTCTTATAATCGAATTATTTGGTATCGCCCGCTCATCTTCTACAGCATCAAAAAACTCAATAAATTTAAGCAGTCTCACAGCTTCTGCATATTCATGCTGTTCTCTTCTTACTTCTTTCAAAATAGGTACCGCATATTTCCTCAGAACTGACAGCTCATATGCCAGAGCAGAATTAAAGGTAACATCTGCTTTTATACTGTAAGGAAATATATTCTTATCCTCGCCTGCTCTTACCTTTGGCCATTGAGCGATGGTTTCCGCCGCAGAGCTGTTTCTGAATTCATAATCTCTGACTATTCTCCTTATCATCCTGCCATCCGTCGTTGTAACTCTGTTATGCCTGTCTATATTGAGCTGAGTAAATGGACTTATATATATCTTAAATTTTTCTCTGTCAGCTATACGTTCTGTAAGTTTGTCATTCAGTCCGTGTATTCCCTCTATTATGATAGGCTGATGGCGACCGATGGAAGTTATCCTTCTTCCGAAAACCTTAGTGCCTGTCATAAAATCAAATTCAGGAAGATCCACCGTCTCTCCGGACAGCAATCTGTTCATATTGTCATTGAACAAGTTTATATCAAGCGCATCAAGATTCTCAAAATTATATTGCCCATCATCATCTACCGGAGAATCATGCCTCTCCAGATAATAATCATCAGTCCCCATGTACAGCGGATCCAATCCATTAACCCTGAGCTGCACACAAAGACGCTTAGCAAAAGTGGTTTTGCCCGAAGAAGATGGCCCTGCTATCAGAATCATACGTTTTTTCTCTTTTGTAATCATATCTGCTATCTCGGCAATCTTTTTTTCATGAAGAGCTTCTGACAATAATATCAGATCCTTAGCCTTACCGCCCTTTATACTGTCATTGAGATCCGGCACATAAGACAGTCCCAGAAGCCGATGCCACTTTTTTGATTCGGCAAAAGCCCTGTATATGTTTTTGTCATCCACAAAAGCAGGTACTTTGTCAGGCTCTGAAGGCTGCGGAAATCTAAGCAGCACACCTCTTCCATACTTTATCAGTTGAAAAATACTGATATATCTTGTAGATGGCACCATAAGTCCGTAAAAAAAGTTTCTATACCCCTGTATACTATAAAATTTAGCTTTTCTGATATCTGTAGATTCCCTAAGAAGTCTGGCTTTCTCAAGATAATTATATTTTTCCCACAGTTCTATAGCCTGCTTGCGGTCGTATACTTCTCTTATTATGGGGATATCCTCTTCTGCAAGCTGTCTCATTCTCTTTTCAATATCTTTTACCTGTTCTTCTGTTATGGACGGTTTAACTTCGATCTCCGTATACAGGCCCTTATTCAAAGAGTTCTCAATCTTTACAGGAACATCTCCCATCACATCCCTCACCGCTTTAAGATACATAAGAGACAGGCTGTTCTGATATGCCAGATCAGCACTGTGATTCCTTATATCCAAAAATTCAATATAAGAATCTTTTTGTACATTAAATGTAAGTTCTTCATATTTACCGTTTACTCTGGCTAAAAGAACCGTGTACGGCAGCACAGATTTGAATTCACGAACCAGATCTTCCAATACAACAGGTTCTGCCTTTGTTATCTCCCGATAGCCCTCACTGGATATCGTCTTTAACATAATTCTCATATATTACCCCTTTGATGCCCGACATCATTTGTGACACAAAATATATCTAGTAGTATATCATATGCACCAAAGAAAAACCACAGGACTGTACACTGCTTTTATCCGACCTGTTTCTGTTATTTACAGCAACTCAGATTAATCTTCAGAAGATTCTTCGTTTCCGACATCATTTGCTTTCCCGCGATGACGGAGCAAATCAAACATCAATCTCATTTCTTTTTCGTGAAGAGTCACACCTCTGGACATATGACTGTGATCAGGGGCCCAGTCTCTTATATCATATTTGGGAGCTGAGCCATTCCAACTTACCAGATTCAACTCCTTATTCCATCCGGTTGAATACGATGCAATCACCCCTATCTTCTCAACGATATCAAAAAATATCTCCCTGTTAAAATCATTCCCACTCATTACCATTCTCCTTTTGTTTAAAAAACCCAATACTTAAGACTTCCCTTTTGTTTTTCAGCTAAGTCAGCTTAAATGTTTTTTCATTAGCAGACTTATATTATGTAAAACAATATTTATGTTATAAAATATAACATAAATGTAAATTTATGTCAATAACATCCAATAAAATATGGCAGGAAAATGTTTAAAAACTTTCCTGCCGCCATATAATTATATTTTTACATTGCCGCTTTTATCATGGCCGGTATCCTTCTGCACTTTTCTTCTGAAATAGATGCAACAGAAACCCTTAGCCCCTTTGCCAAAGGAACTATAAACAGCCCTTGTTTTTCCAGCTTAGCACTTATCTCGTCAGGATTATCACACGGAATGGATACGAAAAAACCCGCATCAAAAGGCACTGTTTCCAAATCAACTTTTGCAGCCTCCTCCTCAAAAGCTCTCCCTCTGTCCAAAAGCATATTTCTGTAATAAGCTCTTTCTTCGTTTACTTTCCGCAGAAGACTTTCATCGCTGTATATTCTGGAAAGTATCACCTGAGCCACTTTAGCACTGTTGGACCATGAACCTCTTGAAGAATACTCACAGACACGCCTGAATTCATCAGAGATATCCTTGGTTGCTGCCATGCAGATCATCGCTCCGCATCTGGTACCATAAAGAGTGTATGTCTTGGAAAGACTGTATGCTATTATCGGAAGAACATTTTCCGGAAGCTTTTCCAGCTTAGGCAAAAATTTTCTGTATTCCTCTTCATCGCCTGCAAAATCTATATATGCGGCATCTATCACAAGCGCTATAGCTTTGCCCCTCTGAGCGGTCTCGGTCAAAACTCCCACCACCTTATCCCAGTCTTCAGGGGTAAGAGAATAACCCGTCGGATTATGTGCCGGCGTATTAAGTATAATTACAAGGCTTTCCTGATCCTCAAGAAGTCTTACAGCAGTCTCTTTCAAAGACTCATAATTGAACTTCCTGTCATCTGTAAAAAGTGAAAAAGTCTCGATACTTCTTCCTATTTCTCCGGCAATAGTATTATACGGAGCCCAATGCCAGTCCGAAGTTATTATTTTATCTCCCGGTTCTGAATAATTGGCCATAACGTTTCTAAGCGCTCCTGTACCCCCCGGAGTTGCCACCGCCTCAGTAAAACTCTTTGGCTGAAAAGATCCAAACGCTGCCTTTTTAACCGCTTCCCTGAATGCAGGAATTCCGCCTATAGGCGCATAATCAGCATAATCGGCAGGATCCATATCTCTAAACACTTTATCTACCGATGACAGCACTATCAGATTGCCCTCATCGTCAAGAAGAGATCCTATAGTAGCATTTATAACTTTATCTGCGCCTTTTTCGGCAATCATTTTTTTTGCTCTGTTACTTATACCGAAAATTTTATCCTCTAACGGTATATTCCTTTCGTTCTTTCTGGCCAAAATATATTCTGACACGTTAAATCACCTCTGTTATTCCAAAATTTCAAACTGTTTGCCCTTGCGGAGCCGCTAAAAACATATGGGCTCATTATATCATAATTACAAGTAATTAGCAGTATTAATTTTCCTTTATCTGTCGATACTACGTTTATAGGAGGTGAGACGTACATGAGACAGGATAGAAAGCAAAAAGACAAACCGGCCATAGCTTTAGTTCTGTGCTTTTGTCTGATGGCACTCGTTTCCGTTTTCGTCGTAAAGGCAAACATCGACAAGATAAAAGACAATATGCAGAGTAATAAAGCGGCAGACGTTGTAAAAGAAAAAGCCGTTGATGAAAATGAGGAAACGAATACCAATATCGTAGACAGTCGGGATAATTCCGCAGCCGACGGCAACAACAGCGACTCTTCAACAGACACAGAATATATTGTTCCCATTACAGGCGATATTATCATGGACTTTTCCATGGATATGCCTATATATCAAAAAACCCTTGACCAATACATGACCCACAGCGGACTTGATATTGCGGCCCCTGTGGGAACCGCCGTAAACGCCTGCGCCGGCGGAACAGTCACAAGAATAGAAGAAGATGACAAGCTGGGTATCATAGTTGAGATAAATCACGGAAACGATACTTTGTCCGTATACGGAAATCTGGCCAAAAAAGGCCTTATAGAGCTGGGCGAAATAGTTTCCAAAGGAGATCCCATCGGTCAGGTGGGACAGACATCACTATTCGAATTTGAAGAGGAGGAACATCTTCATTTTGAAATGCGCAAAGGCGGAGAACCCACAGATCCCAGAGATTATATAAAAGGACTGTAACCGGACTACAGATCATAACCCGGCCCGAGGAAAATACTCTGCCGGGTTTTGTTTTCACCAGAACCTTGACAAACACTGTAATAAGGCTATAATTAACACATAAACTTAATATGGGGAGCTTGTGAGACAGGCTGAGAGGAAGCAAAAGCTTCGACCCATGAACCTGATGTGGATAATGCCAACGTAGGAATATTGATATGTATTTTGCATATTTAGATATGTTTATTACAAAAGTGTATGTACCTCAGGTATATACACTTTTTTTCTATCCACAGAGCCAATAGGAGGTAGTGATGAATTATACAACGCAAATGGATGCCGCAAGAAAAGGAATATTGACTCCGCAGATGGAGACAGTTGCAAAAAAGGAAAACATGCCGGTAGATAAACTTCGTGGACTGGTTTCCGAGGGAAAAGCAGTAATATGTGCCAACAAAAATCATAAATGCCTTGATCCTGAAGGAATAGGCAGCATGCTGAGAACAAAAATAAATGTAAACCTCGGCGTCTCACGTGACTGTAAGGATTATGACATAGAAATGCAAAAAGTTATGAAAGCTGTAGATATGGGAGCTGAAGCCATCATGGATCTGTCAAGCCACGGAAATACTCAGCCATTTAGACAAAGACTTACTTCTGAATGCCCGGTGATGATAGGAACTGTCCCGGTATATGACAGCGTTATCCACTATCAGAGGGATCTTTCCACTCTTACAGCAAAGGATTTTATAGATGTCATTCGGCTTCACGCAGAAGATGGTGTGGACTTTGTTACTCTTCACTGCGGCATCACCAGAAAAACCATTGATCAGATCAGAACACACAAAAGAAAAACAAACATTGTAAGCAGAGGCGGAAGTCTGGTATTTGCATGGATGTCTATGACGGGTGAAGAAAATCCATTCTACAAATACTACGATGAAACTTGATATATGTGGAAAAGTACATGACCATTTCTCTGGGAGATGCCTGCCGTCCCGGATGTCTTGCCGATGCCACTGACGTATGCCAGATAGAAGAGCTTGTCCGTCTCGGAGAGCTTACAAAACGTGCATGGGATCATAACGTGCAGGTAATGGTGGAAGGCCCGGGTCATGTTCCGCTCGACCAGATTGCCGCCAATATGAAAATCCAGCAAACCATCTGCATGGGAGCACCTTTCTATGTTCTGGGACCATTAGTTACCGATATAGCAATGGGACATGATCATATAACAGCTGCCATAGGAGGCGCTGTCGCAGCAATGAACGGGGCAGCATTTTTATGTTATGTTACTCCTGCAGAACATCTGGCTCTGCCTGATGTTGATGATGTAAGAGAAGGAATCATAGCCTCAAAGATAGCCGCTCATGCAGCTGACATCGCAAAGGGAATCCAGGGAGCAAGAGATATAGATGACCGCATGAGTGATGCCAGAAGAAACCTTGACTGGGACGAGCAGTTTAGATGTGCGCTGGATCCTGAAAAGGCCAAAGCAATACGTGACAGCAGAAGCCCTGAAGAAGATCACAGTGATACATGTAGTATGTGCGGCAAATTCTGCGCTGTACGAAGTATGAATAAAGCACTGTCAGGAGAATACATAGATATTCTTTAAGTATTATTCTAAAATTGAAAAGACAGTGAATTCTTTACCGAATCCACTGTCTTTCAATCTTTAAAGGGGATAAAAAATCTTCAATTCATAATCCCTAAATTATACTATTATTTTTACGTAATTTATATTCTTTCCTCTGCCGCTAAACTTGTCCTCATATTCCGTGGTAATATCTTTTGATGGGTATTCACTGCTGTGGAGATCACGGGTCTGTTCCGCTATTTCATACCCTGCAGAGTCTATTTCCTCAAGGGTAAAGTCGTATAAATCATCATTGTCCGTCTTAAACTCTATGAAACCTCCTTTTTTAAGAGCCCATCCGTAATCTTTAAGACGATCTCTGTGAGTAAGCCTTCTTTTAGCATGCCTCGCCTTTGGCCACGGATCACTGAAATTCAGATATATTCCCGACAGTTGTCCTTCATCAAAAAACTCATCCATACTGTGAACGAATGTCAACATGAATTTAAGATTTGATACATTTTCCTGCCCGGCCGCTTTTTCAAGCGCCCGCAATATCACCGTTTCCTGTCCTTCTATGGCAATAAAATCCGAATCGGGATGTTCCATGGCTTTCTTCAATATAAACTGACCTTTGCCGCAGCCGATTTCCAGAAAAAGCGGTCTGTCGCCTGCAAAATAATTCTTACTGCCGCCACTCGGTTTTTCTATCATATACATACTGCACTCTTGCAGTCTTTTATCAAGATCTTTGGCTTTTCTCTGTCTCATTGCCGTTCCTTTAAAGCATTATCCTTTCCAAAATTATAAGTCCGATAAACACGATAAATATTGCCGATGCGACAAAGTCTCCGCTTCTCAGCTTCATGCCGTTCATACGTGTTCTTTTGATATCTCCGCCGTAACATCTTGCCTCCATAGCCATTGCCAGATCCTGAGCTATCCTGAAAGCACTTATGAATAACGGTACCAGTATAGGCACAAGAGCCTTGGCCCTTCTTATTATATTGCCGCTTTCAAAGTCAGCTCCCCTCGCCTGCTGCGCCTTCATTATTTTATCGGTCTCTTCCAGCAGAGTAGGTATAAACCTAAGCGCTATAGTCATCATCATCGCCAACTCATGAGCAGGAAGTCCTATTTTTTTGAAGGGTGAAAGAAGTGCTTCTATACCATCAGTAAGACTTATGGGCTTAGTTGTAAGGGTGAGAAGAGAAGATCCTATTATCAGAAGCACCAGCCTGACAGCCATAAATACAGCAGTCCTCAATCCCTCCCGCGTTATAGTCAGAAACCCTAAGGAAACCAACACCTCGCCTTTTATCATAAACATATTGATGATAAAAGTAAAAGATATTATCAAAAATACGGGTTTGAGACCCCGCAAAATAAATTTCAGAGGAACTTTTGATACTGCAATCACCACAGCAAGTCCCACGAAAGCAACTGCAAATCCCAGAAAATCATCTACTACAAAAAGGGATACGATATAAAGAAGTGTCGCCATTATCTTTACTCTCGGATCCAGTTTATGTACATACGAGTTTCCGGGATAATATTGTCCAAGGGTTATATCTCTTATCATTTTTTTAAAACCTTTGCTATTTCATCTGCAGCCTCGTCCATAGTAAGGCATACCGAATTTATATCCATTCCGGCTCTTTTCAGCCTCATGGTGATTTCCATAGAATCAGGAAGCGCCAGCCCCATATTCCTAAGCTCGTTTTCCCGCAGGAAAACTTCCGCCGGGGGTCCTTCCATAGCGACCTTCCCGCAATCCATTACGATTACTTTATCGGACATTCTGGCTATATCATTCATGTTATGTGAAACAAGAAATATTATATTTCGTTCCGTCTCATGTATATTTTTCACCATATTAAGTATATCCGCATGAGCCCTCGGATTCAGACCTGCTGTAGGTTCATCCAGTATCAATATCTCGGGCTTCATTGCTATAACTCCTGCTATTGCCACACGCCTCTTTTGGCCTCCGGATAAATCAAAAGGGGATACATTTTTCACTTTATCATAATCCAGTCCCACCAGTTCGATAGCTTCTTTCACTCTCTCATCAGTCTCTTCCTGGGACAGTCCCAGATTATTAGGCCCAAAAGCCACATCTTTGGCCACTGTTTCTTCAAAAAGCTGATATTCGGGATACTGAAATACCAGACCTATTTTACGTCGTATATCTCTCATAATAACGCCGTCTGCTGTGATATCAGTATCTCCAATTATGATCGATCCCGTCTTCGGCTTTAAAAGACCGTTTAAATGCTGCACCAGAGTAGACTTCCCAGATCCGGTATGACCTATTATTCCAACAAGCTGCCCATCCTCCGCTTTGAAATTCACATCTTCCAGCGCCACCGATTCATGCGGCAGCCCCTCACTGTATATATGAGTCAATCCTTTTACTTCTATCGACATAAGCAGTCCACCATATCATCTATCGTCAAGATGCCTTCCGGAATATCTATATTTCTCTCTCTGAGTTTCAGCGCCAAATCCACCGCCGGAGGAACGTCAAGACTCAAAGCTTTAAGTTCATCTGCTTTTCTGAATACCTCCGCTGGGGCTCCTTCTATTTTTTTCAGGCCTTTATCCATAACTATGATTTTATCGGCCTGGGCCGCTTCGTCCATGAAATGAGTTATCAGCAACACTGTAATGCCTCTTCTGTTCAGTTTTCTGATCACCGAAAGAACCTCACTGCGTCCTCTCGGGTCCAACATTGCCGTCGGCTCATCAAAGACTATACATTCAGGCTCCATAGCTACAGCACCCGCAATAGCTATACGCTGTTTCTGCCCTCCCGACAGCATATGAGGAGCTTTTTTTCTGAAATCATACATCTCCACACCGACAAGAGCTTCATCAACACGCCTTCTTATCTCCACCGGATCCACTCCTAAGTTTTCCGGACCAAAAGCCACATCATCTTCAACTATGGAAGAGACTATCTGATTATCCGGATTCTGGAATACCATAGCAACCCTCTGACGTATATTCCATATATTATCATGATCAGAAGTATCGAGTCCATCTACCACAACTTTACCGGACGTAGGTGTAAGAAGTCCGTTTATATTCTTGGCAAGAGTTGATTTTCCTGACCCATTCTGTCCAATCACAGCAGTAAAGCTTCCTTTTTCTACCACAAAACTGACATCATCTATCGCTCTTACCGATGTGTTGTCTTCACCTTTTACATATTCAAATACCAGATTTTCTATTCTGATAAAATCCTGCATTCAGCCTTCCTCTCCTCCGTAGTAATCATCCAGCCATTTTTTCATAGTATATACATCTACTTGTCCGGGGGCTGATTCCTGCTTCCCGGAAGCAAAAGTAATACATGAACCATATTTTCCTGCCGATACCCTAGCTGGTTTTCCGTGCTCTCCCATAGCTATCATAATCATAGGTCCCACATCGTTTTTATTTAAAAAAGCTGTAGCTTTCAGCAGATTTTTCGAATCTTCTTTTGAAGATGCCATGGCCGCTACTTTACAGATATCTGCACCCATATTTGCCATTCTCTTTACTATTCCCACAAGTTCTGAAGGATTAGGCATCTCCAGAAAATCATGATGGGACAAAATGACTTTACAGCTATGTTTATGTACCTCGTCTATCTGTTTTCTCAAAAGAACTTCATCTACAGTGCTGCCGACAGTAAAAAACTCTATATCTATAAAATCCACCAGACCCGACTGAGCCGCCAGACTTCTTATCTCCGCTATATGTTCCTGACCCATCTGCACATCGCCGCCCTGTGATTTGCTTCGAACGGTAAATATTATAGGCATTCCCGCCGCTATAAAATTAATATCATCAAGGATCTTTATTATGTCAAGATAAAACTCTTTCTGCTCCATGGCAGCTTCAAGGTTCTCTATAGCTCCGAGATATTTGTCCGCTCTCCATTCCAGAATCTGACATGGCATCTGCCTGATGCTTTCACATTCAGCGATTATTTCCTTAGGATCTGCGGAAACTATGGGAACCGCGATTTTAGGTCTTCCTGCTTCTAATACCATTTCTCTGATTTTCAGTATATTCATAACCATCTCCCTTTCAGTTTCCCAAATTGCTTTTAATTTTATCATTTTTGACAATCATTGAAAAGCCTTTGCGACATAATAATACAAGACTAAAAACTTATTCACTGCAAGGTACAAAGCCAGTTCAGCCTATTCTTTATCACATTATCTTGATAATGTGATGTTTGCTACATGATAAGAAAAAGTACGAGTTTTTCCAACTCGTACTTATTTACTTTTTTTGATTATACTATTTCTTTGTGACGGTTTTTTGTGAATATGTAAAATATGTCCTGGCAGGAGTTTTACAAAGTGCAGTAGCTATAACTACAGACAATATCATTCCTACGGCAAACTGTCCTATATTCCATGGGATTCCCAGCAAAGGGCTCACCCAGTTTCCATACATTATTCCCTCAGCAAAATAATATGCGGCGGCCATGAATAGACCGGCGATCACCATGCCAATAACCTCTAAAACAATGAACTTTTTCCCGTTCACATCATTATTCTCAAAAGCTTTCATTACTATAAGACCTAATATCAGCGCCATAATTCCCTTTATGGCAAATGTCCACGGCGCCCATGCCGCAAAGCCTCCTATAATATCACCCAACATGCCTCCAAGAGCTGACGCCAAAGCTCCGTATTTCCATCCCAGTATAAGTACCGATAAAAAAACCATGGCATCGCCAAGATGAACATACCCTTGAGTGAAAGGGATAGGAACTCTTATAAACAATATTGCCACCATGATAAGACACATCATGAGAGCTGTGAGTACGATCCTGAATGTATTGGACTTTGTTTCCATGATAAAACCTCTTTTCAAATAATTTCGTTTGTCATATACTATAATACATGATAATTGTATATAAATTAATATACAAAAATAATTATTTTTATAGTAACAGTTAGGAGTTTTATATGAAAGCTATACTTCCCCTGCTTGATGAAAGCAGAAAAAGACCTTACTATCTCCAAGTCTATGATTACATAAAAGAGGCCATCCTAACGGGGAATATCATGGAAGGTGAGAAGCTTCCGTCCCTCCGCTCTCTGTCAAGATCAACCGGTCTGAGCGTAACCACCATCGAACAATGTTATAACCAGCTTCTGGTAGAAGGCTATATTTACAGTAAAGCTCAGTCAGGTTACTATGTGACCAACGTTTTCCCTCACTCAAAAAAAGCTGCTCCTGCTGAAAGTAAAATATTGACATCATATTCCTCTATGTGCGGAAAGACATCGATTCCACTTCCCGAGAACCTGAAATATGATCCACACTGTTTTGACTTTAACAAATGGAAAAAATGTATGAATAAAGTCATAACAGAATATTCTCCTACCCTTTTCTTTGAAAGCGATCCTCAGGGGGAACTGTTTCTTCGCACCGAAATATCAAAGTATCTTTATATTTCCAGAGGTGTATCCTGCACTCCGGATCAGATAATCATCGGAGCCGGCACTCAACAGATTACCAACCATCTTTCTACTTTACTCAGAAAAATAAACATAGAAAACGTGGCTCTGGAAAATCCCGGATACATACCGGTACGAAATATTTTCAGAGACCGGGGATTTGCAATAACATCTGTAAACGTCTCTGATAAAGGTCTGATAATAGAAAAACTTCCGACAAATATAAGAACTGCGGCTTATGTAAGCCCTTCAAACAATGTTTTCACAGGCGCTGTTATGCCTATAGGCAGAAGATATGAGCTGCTTAACTGGTCAGTGGAAAACGACAGCTACATAATAGAAGATGATTATGACAGTGAACTGCGCTATTTTGGAAAGCCTATACCGGCACTTAAAAGCCTGAAAAATAATCAGCATGTAATTTATCTGGGATCATTCTCAAGTACATTATTTGCAGCTGTAAAAATCAGTTATATGGTACTTCCGGATCGGCTTGCCTCTCTGTTTTCTTCAATGGCTAAGGACTATTCCCAGACATGTTCCAAACTTGAGCAGCTTACACTGGCTCTTTTCATGGAAACAGGCAATTATCAGACTCATATCAAAAAACTGAGAAAATTATATTCTCAGAAACTGGATGAAGTTATTAATGTATTCGAAAGAGAGGCCTCTGATTTTATTAAAGTAGGAAATACTTCATCAGGAATAAATGTGATACTGAAAATAAATTCGAAAAAAAACATAGAAAAATTAAAAAAAGATGCCGAAAAATTCGGCATCCCATTAACAAGTCTCGAAGATGATCTTATAATTTTTTATTACAATCAGATCCCGTTAAAAGAAATTCCTCATCTTCTGACTGATCTGATAAAAGTGTGGCGTGCAGATTCTTGATCTTCTGTCTTCTGATGACAGCAAAAAACATCAAGAACAACATGGATACTACACTTATCACTGCACCCGCAATGAGCCCCGGCGGTCTAAAGCTCAGCTCTATCTCATGGATTCCATGTTCAAGTGAAGCAGAGATAAATACACCGCCAGTCAGATCCCTTATTTCCTGTTTCACGCCGTCTACTTTTAAAGACCATCCTTGTTCATAAGGTACTGACGTTACAAATACACCGCCTTTTCCTGCATCCACAGTACCCTTTATATAAGTATCTCCACTTGAGGTCACATCAAAAGTACTCTCAGAAAGAACACTATAGGCTTTATTCCATATATCATAATCTAACACATTCACATAACTGGTTATATCTGCCGGGTCCCTGTTTTCTTCATATTTTATGGTTATCTCAAAGACCTCTCCTGCTTCAACAGTTCCTATATTTACTATAGATCCGCAGTCATTTCTTATATCTGTGATATCATTGACATCTCCGTTTTTAGTTACAGTTATCTCTTCTGCATTTGTGGCTTCTACAAACACATAATATTTCTGTGTTTCCTCTGATTTATATTTCATAACAACTTGAGCAGGCTTGCCGCTTTCCTGTTTGCTAACACTTATTTTGCCATCTCCATTCACAGTCACATCAGCATTACTGGTTTTCACTTCAGAATGCTCTACAGAATTAAATACTGTGTCATACTGATTTGACGTAGCTGACTTCACATAACTATTCAAAACTTCAAAAGGATTATCACTTTCGGTATCCCATGTCCTTATCTCTGTTCCTGTCATATATCCTATCGAAAGCGGATATCTGCTCTGATAAAGAGAGGAATTCCCCTTTTTATCTATTTGTGTAAAATCATTGTCTTCCAAAGGCAGATTTTTGGCTATCAAATATTTCACATTGAGCATAGCATTAGTGACGGGATTCGTCTGATTATAATTAAAACGATTCTTTCCCGGTTCTCCGTCGAGACCTATCTTTTCCATTAGTTCTGTCGTATCAGAGTTTATAGAAGAAGAAAACTGTGAAAGACCTTTATAATGATACAGAGCCGGGCAGTTAAGTATATAATTGTAATCCATCTCCATTCTGGAGAATTCATTTTTTTTACCTTCAATAAGATCAGTAACATCTTCATAATTCTCAAAATATGAAGATCTCTGTGTATTGCCCACAATATCAAATGATGTACATACGGAAGATATCATCTCAGATGCTGCGATAACCACTATAAGCATAACAAAAGCCGCCTTCATTATGAGCTTTCTCTTATACAGCAGCATAACGGCACAGTAAAGTATGAGCCATGCCATCCCGCCATAGAAAAACAGATTCATATCCTCTATATTTTCTGTAAGAAGCTTCTGCGCTATCAGATAGTATGCAGTTCCTGCGGCAAGCACTACCCATATTGTCCTGTCAGCCACTTCATCCAGCTTATAAAATGCTTTGTAAGTCATACTTATGAGAATAAAACATATCACAAAAGTATATCTGTACGGCAGTTGATTGGGAAAATGCAGACCATGCCATATGAAGTCCAGCTTATTTATATTGAGACTCAGAAATAAAAATAACAAAAAAGATACATTTATCAATTTTTCTTTCACTCTGAAAGTTTTGCCCGTGATGTAAAATACAACTAATATGACCACAAGCATTCCGCAGTACAGATTAGGAAGGCCTTCTCTGTAGGTCACTTCACTGTAAGGAAGCATCTGATTTATCACATCGAGCGCATCATTATAAAATGTTATATTTTCCGGCATATCAGAAGAAATATAATAAGTGCTCTGCATACTTATATAGGTAGGGAGCAGCATGACAGCAGCCATGGCGACAGCCAGAAGAGAAAACCCCACAGCTTTGCCTGTTGTCTTTGCACAGCTCTTTATTCCCTGCCATTTTACTTTTGTAAAATACAACACCGGATAATAAAACAGAATAAAAATGCAGACCATAATGGCTATATAATAATTAGTGAATACAACAAGGGCAAGGGATAGCGTATACATTACGGCCTTTCCCTCGTCAATAAGACGATTCAGACCTAATATGCACAGCGGAAGAAGAACTACAGCATCAATCCACATAATACACCAGTAATATGCCATAACATATGAACAGAGAGCATACATAGAAGCAAAAGCAACCACAGCCCAACTTTGAACCCTGTTCAGATATCTCAGATAGATTGCCATAAAACTACCCGCAAGTCCGATCTTTATAAGAAGGATAACAGTTACCCCTTCCATTATCATTTTCTTAGGAAAAAATATCAATATGAGGTTCAGAGGGCTTGCCCCGTAATATGATATAAGATTCCAGAAATTACTGCCTCCCGCGCCATGCCACGTATAAAACAGACTTCCGCCTTCCTGCAGCTTGTACTGAAGCTCGCTGAGGAATGGAACATACTGGTGATACATATCTATTACAGCTATCTGATTATCACCAAAAGGATATATCCCGGTAACTATAAGTGCTAAAACCACCAGTAGCACAGGAAGAAAAAATGACGCCACTATTAATTTATTCCGACCGAAAAACCCTTTAATCTTCATCTATATTACTTTCCTTTTCTATATATATAGGCCTTCCTTTTGTTTCCATATACATTCTGCCGATATATTCACCCATAACACTTAAAACTGTCGTTATCAAACCTCCGAAAAACAAAATAAGGCAGATAGTCGATGCGTAACCCGGAATATCTTTTCCCATTATAAGAGTCTTTAATATTTCTATCACAAGATATAAAACAGAGCCAATTGCAGTCACGCTCCCGAAAACCCCGACAAATTTAAGAGGGGAAGCTGCGAAATCTATGAAACCGTCTATAGCATATTTTGTAAGGCTCCATACAGACCATTTACTTTCACCGGATATACGTTTCACATTTTCGAACTCTATCCATCTGGTATCAAAGCCTACCCATGCGAATATACCCTTTGAAAATCTCTGATTCTCAGGCATACTTACGATAGCCCTGACCATTTTTCTGTTCATCATCCTGAAATCTACAGCTCCATCCAAAATCTCAATATCACTGTATCTGTTCATTATCCTGTAAAAAGCTCTTGCAAACAAGCTCCTGAGGCGAGGCTCGCCTTTTCTGGAAACTCTTCTGGCAGCACAACTATCACAGCCTGTTTCTTCTATAGTTTCTATCATTTCTGCCATGAGCCCCGGCGGATGCTGCAGATCCGCATCTATTATCACAGCATAATCCCCTCGTGAGGCTCTTAATCCTGCATACATGGCCGCTTCCTTACCGAAATTGCGGCTGAAAGAGATATATTTGATTTTCACATGATTATCAAGTCCCTTGATTTTTTCAAGTGTATCATCACAGCTTCCGTCGTCTATAAAGATATATCGAAATGAATACCCTGTTATAGAAGATATCACACCCTGCGTCTCATTAAAAAACATGTCGATATTCTCACCTTCATTATAGCAGGGAACTATTATATCTATTGTTTTCAGCCCTATATTCTCCATATATCATTCCTCTTGATCTTCCAACTGAATGTTCATACCATCAGTTTGCACCATATCGTCATTTTTGTCAATAAATGCCGCTTCCAACGCCATTTCGGGATATTTATTCTGTAATGTTTCTACAAGATTTTCGGCTTTTTCCTTCCCCAACATGAGACATACGGTGGAAAGTCCATCACAAAACGACGAATTTCCTCTTTTAGCCTTTATAGTTACAGACTCTAAATCGGTATCAACAGGATATCCTGTATCCGGATCAAGAACATGATGATATATGACTCCATCCTCTTCAAACTTTCTTTCATAAGTTCCGGAGGTCACAAGAGTACTATCCGCAGCCTTAACAGAGCCTATCACAGCAGTTCTGTCACTGTAAGGCCGCTGTATGCCTACATTCCACAAACTCCCGTCAGGTTTCTCTCCTATAAGTACCACATTCCCTCCTAAATTTATCATAGCTGAGTTTACACCTTTTTCCCGAAGCAGATCATCCAACCTGTCAGCAATATATCCTTTTGCTATACCACCCAGATCTACCGCCGCATCAGGATCAAGGAGTGTCACTGTATTGCCTTCTATTTTTACCTTTTTATAATCCACGGATCCCATCATCTCAAATATCTTTTCTGCAGAAGGGACCTTCGGATCCTCACCTGTAAAACCCCACAATTGAGTAAGTTTTCCTATTGTAATATCAAACTTTCCTTCTGACAGATCCCCCATCATCATACCCTGTCGTATAACTTCTGCCGTATCATCTGAAACTTCCACAGGTGTTCCGCCCGAGTGGTTTATTTTATAAATATCACTTTCCTCTATAGTCCTGCTCAAAAGTCTCTCATATTCTCTTAATACTTTAAAAGCCTCTGTCAATACAGCTTCCGCTTCATCTTCTGACATACCGGATATTGTAATGCTGCATGTGGTATTCAAAACAAAATCGTTTTTTGAAAATTCTTTATTACCGCAGCCTGTCTGTGTTATAATTGCAAAAGCTATCGATAATATCGCTGCCAATATTCTGATAAGGGTATGTCTACCTTTAGTTTTAATACTCTTTTCACTTAATTTCATCTGATACCTCCGGAGGTGATTATGTTTAAAAAGGCTGATATAATATTAGCTGCTACACTTATCGCAGCAGGCCTCGCCATATCATATATATTTTCTTTCGGACAGTCCGCCGGCAACACACTTGAAATAAGCTGCGACGGAGAAATATTCGGCTCTTATTCCCTTGAAAAAGACAGAGAAATAACCATAAACTGCGGCGAACATATCAATAAGGTCATTATAAATAAGGGGACTGTTTCAATGAGTTTTTCTGACTGCCCAGGGCAGGACTGCATACAGCAGGAAGCTATATCACATACAGGAGAAACTATCGTCTGTCTGCCCAACAGAATACTTCTTGAAATATCAGGAAACACTCGACAATACGATACTATCGCACGATAAATTATACTATATCAAACCAACGTGATGAAAAGAAAAAGAGACAAAATGGAAACACCAAATAAAACTAAAAAAATAACCACAACGGCTCTTCTGGCTGCGCTGGCTTTAATATTCTCATATATTGAAGTCCTGATCCCTTTTGCTCCGGCAATACCCGGCATAAAGCTCGGTATAGCCAATCTTGCTGTAATCGTAGTTCTGTACTTACTGGGAGCAGGATATGCCCTGCTGGTAAATATTATCAGAATATTTATCGGAGGATTGCTTTTCTCAGGATTATTCGGAACATTCTATTCTCTGGCAGGAGCACTCCTCAGTATGCTAATAATGATACTCCTTAAAAAAACCTGTATATTCTCTGTAACCGGAGTTTCAATGGCAGGAGGGGTAGCACATAATCTGGGTCAGCTCTTTGCTGCAGCTTTTCTCGTATCAAACATTAAAGTCTTTGTCTATTTCCCTGTTCTCATAATATCAGGAGTTATTAGCGGAGCTGTAATCGGCATACTTGCGTATCTTGTACTAAAAAAACTCCCAATTGACTTCCGATAAAGTTTTTCTTCAAATAAAGAATAAAATCCGACAGCTCATATCCGCTTAGCTGCCGGATCTCACATTTCTGCAGATCTGTTCTGCCTCTATACAAGACTTAACTTAAACCTTTCGCTTTCTGTAATTAACTATAGCTCCCGTAGGACACTCTTTCTCACACATCCCACAGTTCCTACAAGCTTCCAAGTCTACTTTCGCTACATTGTTCTCTACTCTTACAGCATCAAACTTACAGATCTTCTGACATTTCATACATCCTATACATCCCATGGAGCATAATTTCCTTGTCTTAGCGCCTTTTTCCAGAGATTTGCAGGCTACGAATACAAGATTCTTTTTCTTCACCATAGATATGATATTGTTAGGACACGCTTCCTCACAGGCTCCGCACCCTACACACTTTTCCCGGTCTATTTTAGCTACGCCATTACATACAGTGACAGCTTCGAATTTACATACATTATAACAGTCACCCAAGCCCAGACAGCCATAAGGGCATGCCCACTGTCCCCCGTAAAACATCTTGGCTTCTTTACAAGTATATATCCTATCATCCTCCATGATCTGTCTTGTAACACCATAGCTTCCCTGACACATCACCATCGCCACTTTAGGTTCAGCTTCTGCAGCATCCTCTCCCATAATTCCCGCAATCTGTGTCGCGACCTCAGCTCCTCCTACCGGACACAGAGCTGTACTGAGCCCCGGATCTTTTGAAAATGCTGCGGCATAATCATCGCAGCCTTTAAACCCACATGCTCCGCAGTTTGCTCCCGGAAGCACCTCCCTGATAGCTGCAACTCTCTCATCAACAGTTACATACATAAGTTTAGATGCTATGGTAAGAATGATAGCTGCTATTAAACCTATTACCGCCACTATAGCAGCCGGTATTATTATTGTTGACACTCCATACACCTCCTAACCGAATATTCCTTCAACTACACCTGAAAATCCCATGAATGCCATGGAAAGAACAGACGCAGTTATCAATGTGATAGGAACACCCTGAAAACAGTCAGGAATGCCTTTGCAGTTTTCAAGTTTTTCTCTCAGTCCTGCGAACAATACCATAGCCAGCAGGAATCCTATTCCTGCCCCTACGGAGCAAAACAATGACTCAATATAATTATATCCATCTGTGATATTCATTATAGTGACACCCAATACAGCACAGTTAGTTGTAATAAGCGGAAGAAAGACGCCGAGACTCTTGTAAAGAGGCGGCATATATTTCTTCAAGGTCATCTCCACAAGCTGTACCAGTGAGGCTATAACCAAAATAAACACCACAGTCTGCAGATATCCCATATCATATCTGTCCAAAATGTAAACTTCTATCGGCCACGTGGCTGCAGTAGCCAGCACCATTACAAAAGTTACCGCTACTCCCATTCCGACAGCAGAATCAAGTTTTTTGGAAACTCCAAGAAACGGACATATTCCAAGAAACTGAGATAACACAAAATTATTGGTAAGAATAACTGAAAACATTATGATAAGAATACTTGTCATTACTCATCAGCCTCCTTCCTCTCACATGCAGCACCACATGAATCTGCCATCATGCAGCCTTTACACCCGAATTCTTTCTTCCGTACAGACTTATCCTTCGTAAAATAATTAACCGCCGCCACTAATATGGCAAAGACAAAGAAACCGCCGGGAGCTAACATAAAAATACCGGCAGGCGTTATTGATGTCCCGGCATAAACAGAAATATTAAAAACAGTTCCACTTCCAAAAAACTCTCTGATAAGCCCCATAATTCCAAGAGCCAAAGTAAAACCGATGCCCATTCCCAAACCGTCAAGAGCAGAATCTATAACGCTGTTTTTAGAGGCGAACATCTCTGCTCTTCCTAAAATTATACAGTTTACTACTATAAGAGGAATAAACAATCCCAACGCTGAATCAAGAGCCGGCAGGTATGCTTTCAGCAACAGCTGTACTATTGTTACAAATCCGGCAATAACTACTATATAACAAGGGATTCTCACCTTACCCGGAATAACTTTTTTCAAAAGCGATATCACAATGTTTGAGCATATAAGCACAGCCATTGTAGAAACCCCCATACCAAGTCCGTTTACAGCACTTGTTGTAGTTGCCAATGTAGGGCACGTACCCAGCAAAAGCACTAATACGGGGTTCTCTTTTATGATACCCTTTGTCATTATCTGCAATTTACTCATTACTTAACACCTCCACATTCATCAAATTGCTCCAAGGCTTCTTCCACTGAGCAATATACTGCATTGGACGTGATAGTCGCTCCTGTAATCGCATCTATATCAGGATCATCTTTTATATGACCGCCGGTAACCTGATTTAATCCTCCGTACTGAGAAAGATATTTTTCAGTCATAGCTTTTGTCCCAAGACCGGGAGTCTCTGAATGATTAGTTACAGTAACACCGGTTACATTGCCTCCGGCATCTATACCCACCATAACTTCAACATTCCCCCCAAAACCTTTATACTCCGCTGTAACTGCCATACCGGATTTATTGTCAGCAATATAACAGTCTATAACACCCTCGCTCAGCTTACCCTCATACTGGGTAAAACTATCACCGGAAGGAAGCACCAGCATTCTTGCCTCATCAGCTTCCTTACGCTGATTCTCAACTATCTTGGGATTAGCCACGTTATATGTACCTGCTAAAGCCAGTGTGGTGATCAGGCATATGCATACCAGAACGATCACCGGAAAAACATTTTCTCTAAAAACGCTATTTTTCATTTCCGGCATCTCCTTCCACCGCCTTTTTAGGCACTCTGAACATGATTTTTTCCGTAATTCTGTCTATATAAGGAGTAAGGATATTCATGAGCAATATAGCAAAAGACACACCCTCAGGATATGATGCAAATAATCTTATAAGTATGGTAAACAGACCACAGCCGATACCGAATATCACTTTCCCCAGAGGAAGCATAGGAGATGTCACATAATCAGTGGCGCAGAAAAACGCTCCCAGCATTACGCCGCCGGCGCACAGATGGAATACAGCTCCGTCAAAACCTCCCCAGATAAATCCGCATACAAAGACAGTAGCAAGAAAACTCAAGGGGATATGTATAGATATAATCCTTGTGAATATAAGAAAAATGCCCCCGATAAGCAGTGCACAGGCACTGACTTCTCCTATGCAGCCCCCTACGTTTCCGAGGAACAAATCTAAATTCGATGCTGACACACTGTCTGCTCCTCCCAGCGAAAGCTGCCCGAGCGGTGTTGCCGATGTCACTGTGTCGAATCCTGTGCCTCTTGCAGTGGGCCACGTAGTCATCTCCGTGGCAAAAGACATAAACAAAAATATTCGCGCTGTTACAGCCGGATTCACCAGATTCTGTCCGATGCCTCCAAAAAGCTGTTTAATGACTACTATAGCAGCGAAACATCCTACTATGGCAATCCAATAAGGCAGACCCGAAGGGAGATTAAATGCCAACAGCACACCTGTTACAACTGCGCTGAGATCCCTTACAGTCTGTTCCTTCTTCATTATTTTATTCATCAGATACTCAAACAGTACACATGCCGCCACACATACAAGTGTGAGCATTGCAGCTCTGTATCCGAACTGATATATCCCCACTCCAAAAGCAGGCGCCAGAGCTATGAGTACCATTCCCATTATTTTAGCCGTATTTACAGGGCTAACCAGATGAGGCGCCGACGATACTTCTAAATTCCCGTGATATCTGTTATCCATTATTACTTGCCACCTCCTTCAACAATCCTTTAGCCATCTTATGCATAAAGCTCAATGGACGTCTCGCAGGACAAATATATGAACAGCTTCCGCATTCCATACATTCGGTGACCTGTAATCGTTTAAGCCTCTCGATATCTTTTCTTTCGTAAGCCTCTGCCAGAGATACCGGCAACAGGCCAAACGGGCATGCTTTAATACACATCCCGCATTTTATACATCCGGTCTCCTCAGGGATAAGCGCCTGCGGACCGTCAAATATCAATATGGCATTATTATTTTTTACTATAGGAAAAGCATCGGAATATACAGCTCTTCCCATCATAGGACCTCCCATCAGTATTTTTCTCGGCTCTGCCTTATATCCCCCGCAGGCTTTGACTACATCGAAGATCCTCGTTCCGATAGGAACTATTATATTCTTAGGCTCTGCCACTGCATTGCCGTCTACTGTTATACGCTTAGCAGTAAGAGGCCTTCCTGTCTCCAGATACTGACCTATAAATGCTATAGTAGTTATATTCGAAAGAAGTATTCCGAGATCTGCAGGCAATACTCCGGCATTCAGGGGTTTTCCGGTTATCTCGTATATCATTACTCTCTCGGCGCCTTGCGGATATCTGGAATTCAAAACTTTTACCTCTATATCCTGAGAATGCCCCGAATTTCCTATTGCTTCCTTCAGTTTGCTTATAGCGTCAGGTTTGTTTTCCTCTACGCCTATGTAAACTCTTTTCAGATCCAGATTTTTCATGGTTGCCAGTATACCTTTTATGATATACTCTGTATCTTCCAGCATCAATCTGTGGTCTGACGTTATAAAGGGTTCACATTCTGCTCCGTTAACTATCAGAGTATCTACCTGATCCAGATTTTTCGGATTAAACTTGATATGAGTCGGAAATGATGCTCCGCCCAGCCCCACAAGTCCGCTGGCTCTTATCGCCTTTACAAAATCTTTCTGATCATTTATGACAGGCGGCTTAATCCTTTGCCATAAATCCTGTCTGCCATCAGTCTCTATGATGATGACCTGATCCTCTCCTCCTGTGATAGATCTGATTGATGAAATTTCTTTGACTGTACCCGATACGCTGGAATGTATCGGAGCACTCACAAACGCATCTGTATCCCCTATTATCTGACCCACTTTAACAGAGTCTCCTTTAGCAACCAATGGTTTGCATGGAGCTCCTATATGCTGAGCCATGGAAATACAGACGGTTTCAGGAACAGACATCTTTTCGGTAATGCAGCTGGCCGTCTTTTTTTCATGACTTACCTTGATGCTGTTCAAAGACCTCACCTTTTTTTCCATTTAAAAACCTCTCTTTCTTTCCCATTCTTCTTTTCTGTGATCTTAATCCACAGGTCGATGATATGGGTGTCAATGTGATTTTTATAGCTATTGGATTTCCCGTATAAAATGAATTATATCACAAGCATTATTTAAAAGCTATTGACATGAAGATAATTATAAGCATGTCATTTTGTTGTCCAAGCACTATATATATATGAAAGATTTAGTCAAAAAATAAAAAAATTTTTTCTGAAAATTTGCCAGATAAGGGTGTCTCAAATTTTTATCAAGGTAAATCTGCCCTTAGGAACATGCTCCCACATATCATCCACACGCATGCCTTTAAGGTTATTTTCCAGAGCTCTTATTACTCCGCTGTGAGCAACAATCATAAGATCACCGGAAGTATCCTTTTTCATTATCTCTCTCAGGGCTGATACTGCTCTATATTGCATATCGTAAAAGTTTTCTGCAGCATTGCCTATTTTGAAAGAAAATATATCTTCTCCACGCCGTCTGTATTCATCCGGATACTGTTCCCTTATTCTGCTTACAGGCTGTCCGTCCCAATCCCCTAAGGATATCTCTCTGAAGCCTTTTTCCTTCACTATCCTTATATGTCCGGTTTCCTGAGATAAATAATGTCTCAGTATCTCAGCCGACTCCTCGGCGCGTTTGAGATCGCTGGAATATATAGCTTCCACCTGCGGATGATATAATAAAAGATCAGACGCCGACTCAACGATCTGTCTTCTCCCCTCACGGCTGAGAGGAACATCATACTGTCCTATCAACATTTTTTCACAGTGCTGCCTCGTTTCACCATGCCTTATGAGAAATATACGCCTTCCCTGCGCTAAATCCCTAAGTTCTTCACGTTTGCATCCATTATTCCAGAAACTTAGAATATCATGATAACCAGCAGGCGTATCCATATCCAGCAGACAGCCTTCCTGTCTTACAGGTATCCTCGTCATTTTATCCCAATATTTATCAGTTATAGCTTTCAGTCCTCCACTTCCCTCATATCTGCAGATCTCATCGCTGTATATATGCGGAATAAACAGAGGATGGCCTTTCTTTCCTTCAAAAGTAGGAACACAAAAGAAATCATGATGTTTTTCTATCTGTGCTGACATTGTCGCTATTACGTCACTGTCTATAAGCGGGCAGTCTGCAGGCATAAGAAAATAACCGGATGCAGAAGGGAACAACTCATCTGCCCGTTTTATCCCTTTCTGAACAGAAGAAAACATACCTGAATCATATCTTTCATTATATGCTTCTTCTGCGCCTGACATATTTAAAACAGGCTGCAGCCGTTCTCTGCTGTAGCCTGTAACAACAATAATATCATCTATCCCGGCTGCCCTGACACTGCTCATCAGCCTCTCCACTGCTGTAAGCTCCCCTATAGGAAGCAACGGTTTAAAGCTTTTCATTCTGGACGAATAGCCGGCTGCCAATATTATTGCGGCAAAAGAACTTTGCCTTTTTTCTTTCTGAGCCTTTTTCATAGCTATACCTTATTCCGTCCTGCTCTCTCACTAATTATTTCAGCAACTATACTTACAGCAATCTCTTCCGGAGTCTCCGATCCTATCGAAAGCCCTATAGGTGCATGAATCTGGGAAATTTGCTTTTCCGTAACGCCTTCTTCTCTCAGAACGTCATACAAAAGACTGTTTTTTCTTCTGCTTCCTATCATTCCCAAGTACGCAAACGGTCTTTGCAGCGCCTGTCTCAATACCTTAAGATCACCTCTGTGACCCCTTGTTACAATTATTATATAACTGTCATCATCAGTCTGTATTTCATTAAAAGCGTCATCAAAATCCTTTACTACTATAGTTCTGTCTGCATAAGGAAACCTCTCACTATTAGCATATTCAGCCCTGTCATCTATTACCACAGTCCTGAAGTCCACATGCCTGAGGACCGGTTCAAGAGCATATGCGATATGACCTCCGCCGAAAATATAAGCAGTGCTCGCCAACTTAAACTCTTCGATAAAATCTCCCGGATCAGCGGCTTGTATATATTGAACCTGTATAACGGCGTCTCCCCCGCATCCCATATCAAGAGCACCTTTTTGTTTTTCATCCAACGTGAATTCATATATACGGCTCTTTTCCTTTGTTGCGAATGTATTCCGACACAGCTTTTCGGTTTCAGCTTCGAGAAGCCCTCCTCCTACCGTACCTATCGTCGTTCCGTCTTCCTTCATCAAAAGTACTGCCCCTTTTTTCCTCGGGGCTGATCCTTTTGTATCGACTACTTTGGCAATAACGAAATCTTCTCCCTGTTCAATTAGATCTCTGGCATAATATGATAACTGTTCTGACATATTCCTTTCCTTTCAAACTATACATCGCCGTTTACCTGCCTTCTGTTCTATATCTATTCTTACTACACAGTATAAAATCTATAATGGCTTTTCAGCAACCATCATAAAGTACCCTATACCATTTTTGCCATTTTCCAAGACACGTTCATCGGGCTCCACATCTATATCCTCAAAACTACTTATCCTGTATCCGATCTCTTCTAATTGTCTTTTAAGCGGTTCCGCAAACAAGATATTATTCAACCTGAAATCAACAAATCTCACGGGATTCTCTTCACAGTCGCCCTCTTTACGCGGTATTTTGCTAAGCCTCTGCGCCTCTATTCTCAGAGCCTTAAGCTGCTTTGGATCAGGATTTTTGTAATAAGCATCCGAGATTACAAGCTTGCCGCCCCTCTTCAATACACAATACGCTTCATGAAGAGCTTCATCAGGTATATTTATAAGAGTAAGCACTCGCTGCATAAAAACACCGTCAAATGTAAATGACGAATATTCATCTAAGAACTCCCCATCTCCGAATCTTACATCTATTTCAGGGTATTTTTCCTTAGCAGCGCTGACAGCAGAAAGATTCATATCTATCCCTTCCGCCAACATGCCGCACTTTCTGGCAAGATATGCTACAATATCTCCGTCTCCGCACCCTATATCCAGGATTCTGCTCCCCTTTTTAAATCCGGCAAGCTCTAAAGCTTTATCGGCAGTACAGAAATTTTCTGGTCTCCATGATATCATTTTATTCACCGCAATGTCTCAGAGACATCACACCCTCCTTTATACGCTTCACTTGATAATTATTATATCCGTCATCAAGTTATGAATCAAGAGACATGGTCTCATTATTTAAACATGCTTTCATTTTTAAGATTATTTTTGTTGTTCCAACAACATTCATATTGACAAAAGGACTGCTGTCAACGTAAAATTGCATCATAAACAATAAACTCCGATTTTTCACATGAGCCGCCGGCCATGTGAGTTCAACAGCAAAATTACTTTATAAAGTACCACTTGTGCGAAGCAGACACATATGCCAAGTCTGACTACGCACTTTTTCTTTTTTGATTTTATTTGACTAACATTTATTTTCATATGATATAATCAGACTATACAAAATCAAGAGGTGCAAATATGTGTAATTTTTTCTTCCATGACTGTAATCAAGATATAAAGAAAACAAAAGAAGATATTCTACTGGCCAAAAAACCTATAAATCTCTTATCAGGAAAAGAATACGAGGCATGCAGCTACGCTTTTCTTCCGGGGTGCCGTCTCTGTGCAGCTGAACCGGAAATAGTCGTAAAGGCTTACGACTCGCTTCGTTTCCAAAATCCCGATACTGCTATTCTCATACAATACTGCGGTTCCTTTGACATAAAAGAAAAATGGGAAGAAATGGGAAACCCCACTATAGTTACAGCATGTATGACATGTCTGGATACTCTGAAAAAAAACTATCCGGCTATTACCGTCATTTCTCTTTACGAGCATCTTCAGGAATTAAAAATAAGCGGAGGCTGTAATTCTGAAAATTATACGATATATGATCCCAGCCAAAGCAGCAGCGATGCGAGATCTGCGGTTATTGAATTAGCTGAAAATATGGGAGTCACCCTTCATGAAAAAGATAGCGGACGTTTTCCTTACCTGACATACTGCATTGACTGCAGAGATTCATTAAAAAATCAGGGAAAAGACGCAGTACATATATTAGAGCTCATATATGGAATGGGGAATTCCAATACTCATATGATCCACGAACATCATCATGACCATGAAAAAGTCAAAGACCAGCCGGAAGAATGCAGTGGCAACTGTACTGAATGCGGACTTCCGTGCGGAGGGTCTTCATCAGAACCCTCACCTTTACCTTCTGAGTCTGAAAGACTCACCAATATGAAAGAGCTGAAAGACATACTTCTTCAGCTTTTCTGGAATTGACAGCAATCTCATACTTGCTGTGAATAACAGCAAATTAATTCTCATAAAAATAGCAAATTAAAAACAATCAATGTTGTTTAAACAACATTGATTGTTTATTTTTATGTTAAAATTAGTATGAATCTACTATGAAGATTCATACTTTATCATTTAATAATTATATTATTACAGGAGGAAATATGAAAAAGATATTAACATTTGCGACAGCTGCTGTTCTTATTATGTCCATGCTTCTTATGGCAGGATGCGGTAGCAAAGATGATGACGCAGAAAAACCCGAAGTCACAGTATTGGCTGCAGCAAGCCTGACAGATGCTCTTGATGAAATCATCGAAGAATATGAAAAAGACGCAGACTGCACTATCACACCAAGCTATGCAGGCTCGGGAGATCTGGTACAGCAGATCGAAGGCGGAGCTCCTTGCGATATTTTTATTTCAGCTTCAAAAGCCAATATGGATCAGCTGGAAGAAGGGGATTATATTGATACTGACACAAGGAAAGATCTTCTTTTGAATACTCTTACCCTTATTTCCACAATAGAGAAAAAAGATTCCATAACTATGGACAGTTTGACAACTGATGCCGTAGAAACTATAGCTATCGGTGAACCTAATACTGTTCCTGCCGGAAAATATGCAAGTCAGGTTTTTGAAAACATGGGAATAACTGATCAGATATCAGGAAAGTTGGTTGAAGCAAAAGATGTACGAGCAGTACTCAACTACGTTGAAGAGGGTAATGCAGACTGCGGTTTTGTATACAGAACCGATGCCGAAATGATAGATAAAGAAAAAGGTGCTATTATAGGAGATGTTGATGAAAGTCTTCATGACCCTATCGTATATCCTGCAGCTATACTCAAAGATGCTCCTCAGTCAGAATCGGCAGCAGATTTCTATGATTTCATGCAGAGTGATTTTGCTAAGGAAGTATTCGAAAAATACGGATTCACAGTAAAATAACTTATATCAATATAACAAACTAAAAGGTAGTAAGGTAAATAACAATTATGTTTGAACCAATTATTTTATCCGTAAAAGTTGCTCTTATTGCGACAGTAATCGCCTTTTTTCTGGGAGTCTTCTTTGCCTACCTGCTTACAAAGAGAAAAGTTCCGGGTAAGAACATCTGGGAAACCATACTTATCCTTCCCATGATTCTTCCCCCATCGATAGTAGGTTATCTGCTTTTAAAAGTTTTCGGAAAGAGAGGCCCTATTGGGGCCTTTCTTCTGGATACATTCGGAGTACAGGTAGTATTCACATGGGTAGCTTGTGTTATAGCCGCTTCAGTAGTGGCCCTACCCCTCATGTATCAAAATGCCAAGGGTGCCTTTCAAAGTGTGGATCACAGCTATGAGCTGGCCGCAAAGACTTTGGGAAGCAGCCCTTTTAAAGTATTCAGAACCGTCACATTTCCTTTGTCCGGACCCGGTATCGTCAGTGGTATTGTACTTACTTTCGCCAGAGCCTTGGGTGAATTCGGAGCCACTCTAATGCTCGCAGGAAATATACCGGGCAAAACTCAAACCATACCAACAGCTATATATTATGCTGTAGTAGTAGGAAAAGATGAAAAGGCATCTGCTCTCGTGGCCATAATGGTAGTATTCAGTTTTGCTCTTGTCTTTGGCCTTAATATGTGGCTGAAAAAGAAAAATCATAAAGGAGGCTGGTGATCATGGGAGTCTCATTCAAACTGTTTAAAAAACTAAATTACTTTGATCTGGATGTAGAATTTTCTATAGAAAATGAGCTTCTTGTAATAGAGGGATCTTCCGGTGCCGGTAAAACCACGATACTCAATTGTCTTGCAGGCATTGTCACTGCCGACGAAGGAAAGATCACTATTGACGAAAAAGTTCTTTTCAGTCATACTGATAAAGTAAATATCCCTGCAGAAAAAAGAAATATAGGCTATCTTTTTCAGAACTACGCTTTGTTCCCTAATATGACCGTGAAACAAAATATACTGTATGGACTTAAAAATAAACGCGAATATAAAAAAAAGGCTACCAGAAAAGAGCTTCTCGAGTATGCCGGTTATATGATGGAGACCCTTGGTCTTTCACATCTGGCTGACAAAAACTCAAATGCTATATCGGGCGGAGAAAAGCAACGTGTTGCTCTTGCCAGAGCTATGGTGACAAGGCCGTCGCTGCTTCTTCTTGACGAACCTTTTTCTGCACTGGACGAAAATACAAAGAGCAAAATATATGATGAGTTCAGAGATTTTAAAGAATCTCTCAATATTCCCACTATACTTATAACTCATAATCACCGCGAAACTCAACTCTTCGCTGATAAGAATATAACGTTAAAGGAAGGCAGGATACTCTAATGAAAGAAGTTGCTGTAAATCAGGCTGTAGGAACTGTGCTGGCCCATGATTTGACCCAGATAATCCCCGGTCAGTATAAAGGTCCCAAATTTAAAAAAGGACATATTATTACTGAAGACGACATACCTATTCTCTTATCTATGGGTAAAAAGCACCTGTTTGTTCTTGAAAAAAACGATACAGATGTACATGAAAATGAAGCTGCATACAGAATAGCTTCGAAGGCGGCAGGGGAAGGAATAGATCTTACGGAACCTTCGGAAGGAAAAATAGAGCTCAAAGCGGCTGTTGACGGTCTTCTGAAAATAGACAAAGAAAAACTTTTTCAATTAGTCTCTCAAGATGAAATAATGTTTGCCACCATACATGAGAACATCGTAGTAAGAAAAGGAGAAAAACTGGCTGGGACAAGAATAATCCCTCTTTTCGTATCAAAAGATATTCTCTGCAAAGCCGAAGCTATATTAGCCGGGGAACCTATTATAAAAATCATACCTCTCAAAGAAATGCGCGTTGGCGTTGTAACCACCGGAAGTGAAGTATATAATGGTATAATAGAAGATGCTTTCGGACCTGTACTTATAAAAAAATTCGGACATCTGGGAAGCAAGGTGGAAAAGCAGCTTTTTGCTGATGACGATGAAAAAATGATCGCTGACTGCATAAATCAGCTTATAAAAGAAGGAATGGACATCATCGGTATAACAGGCGGTATGTCAGTTGATCCTGATGACAGAACACCTGCGGGAATAAGACGGGCAGGTGGGGAAGTTATCAGTTATGGAGCCCCTGTTCTCCCCGGAGCCATGTTTATGCTTTCATATATAAACGATATACCTGTTGTGGGTCTTCCGGGATGTGTAATGTACAGCTGTACCAGCATCTTTGATCTGATCGTGCCCAGACTTTTGGCAGGCGAGCGCATAACCAAGCAGGATATAAACAAACTGGCTCACGGCGGTCTGTGCCTTAACTGTAAAGTATGTACATTCCCTGTATGTGGATTTGGTAAAGTTTAATAATTAAAGAAGCTATCGAAATGGCGAAAATCTGCGCCAATTCGATAGCTTCTTTTATGTGTGCTCTTTTATGATAGATGTTTTTTATTATCTACATACTGACAGGTTCGGCTCCATGTTGCTGAAGTATATTTGTCAGTGCCGAAGCGCTGCTGCTATGCGCTCTGGCTATCTGAATCTTATTTCTTTTAGCCTCGTTCACGGCACTCTTAACCATCTTATGCGACACTGTATTGGTCAACAATATCATAAGATCAGGCGTACCGAGATTTTTTTTGAATCCGCTCCGTTCTTTGACAAAAACTTTGGCATTACACCCATGCTTCTCACATATTTCTTCATACTGACGGACCATCCTTTCATGTCCGCCTATAATTACAACGCTCATTGTATCCTCCCATCCTTAACCTCTTGTTTTTTATGTCATTTAGTTAGTTTTTACTAACCTATTTTTTTAAATATATGGGTATGATTTTAATATACCCATATATACGCCTTTTGTTATTAAATTATTTAGGGGTTTTAAGTTATTATTAACTAACTTGTTTATTATAATACTATAAGTTTAAAATTTTGTCAATAAATTTGGCAATAAAAGTTATATGAAATCTGCATGAATACTATTATCTAACATGACCTTCCTTATAACCGCAATGATCTGATTTTTACCAAATACCTTTGGTACAGGATAGAGCGGATTAGCCTCTTCAAGAGCCCATCGCACGATGATTTGTATATCCTTTTCCTTAATACAGTCAAAACCGGAAGGAATTGACATCTTCCGATTCACAGACTCAATCCAATTTATAAAAAGCTGTGATTTTTCACTTACCGGAATCTCACAGTCCGTTGAAAGCCCACAGATATCCGACAAATCAGCAAGCTTTTTCTCAGCGTTTTTTCCATATGCCCTCATTACATGCGGAAGTAATATAGCCATTGTTTTTCCATGAGGGATTTTATACAATCCTCCAATAGCATGACCAATAGCATGCACATATCCAACACAGCCCCTTGTGAAAGCCCTTCCGGCGTAAAAAGCCGCTGTCTGCATATTTTTTCTGTAAAATAAATTTGTCCCGTCTGAGTAAGCCCCGAGAATATTGTCATGTATCAATTTTACAGACCGCTGCGCCATATGGTTCTCCAAATCAGTATTATAACTGCTGTTTGTATAAGCCTCCACTGCATGACATAACGCATCCATACCTGTATAAGCTGTTATGTCCGGGGGCAGACCTATGGTTAATGATGCATCAAAAACACATATATGTGGTATTATAGAAACATCGTTTATCGACTTTTTTCGATTTGTTTTTCTGTCAGTGATCACAGCCGCCATTGTGGTTTCCGATCCGGTACCTGCAGTAGTTGGTACAGCCCACATTATAGGAACACGTTTTCTGGAATGCACTCTCAGTATCCCTTGCAGCTTTTTTACTGGTTTTGAAGGTCTTGCTATGCGAGCTGCAATAGCTTTACCGCAATCCATAGGAGAACCGCCCCCAAACAAAACTATTCCCTGGCCGTCTATCTGATTATACAACTTCACACCATCTTCAACCTGTGCGTCAGTAGGGTCAGGAGTAATTCTATCAAAGACCTGATACATTATACCCATATGAGCCATATTTTCCAGCATAGACAAAGGAAGGCCTCTTTTTAGCATATGTGGCCCCATTACTACCAAAACCCTATTTATATCCCTTTTCTTCATATCTGAAATCAATTCACTACCGCTCACACTGCCTTCTATGATTTCAGGAGTATACCACGGCAGCATATACATAGCGACCTTCATAAATACCTGAAACACTCTGCATAATATCTTATACATGTCATTTTCCTCTTTATCCGGTTTTCTAAATATCAAAAAGTCATTATTTCATTATATGATAATCAAAAAGAGGCTCTGCATTAAGTTATTTTCCTTAATACAACAGCCTCACTATTGCTATCTATTCAGATTACTATTCAATAATCCTTCTTACCGCAGTAATTGCGCCATAACTCTTAGCTGTGGAAACAATTATTCCTTTTCTGGAATTGGCCGCATGCACTATGTTTCCTCCTCCTATATAAATACCTATATGCCCTGAATAACAGATGAGATCTCCCGGCTGTGCTTCGCTATAAGAAACACCTTTTCCGCAATGTGACTGAGGACCTACCGTTCTGGGCAGCGATATGCCGAACTTTGCATATACACTCTGCACGAATCCGGAACAATCGGCCCCGTTAGTAAGGCTCGTTCCTCCGTATTTATAAGGATTTCCAACGAATTGCAAAGCAAAATTTGCTACTGTTACGCCATTTCCGCTTCCCATAACCTTTCCGCCGTAATCAGCTCTTACAGTATCTTTAGGCCGTTCTTTTATTCCCTTATAAACTACAGTATCTACCGATTCATTGATAAGAGCTGTGTCAACTACTTGTGATGTGAGAACCGCACCATTGACACTGGTAACCTGATTGGTAACGATCTGATCACCGTCTGATCCTTCACTCTTGACTTTACTCTGACCTTTATAAAGATCTTCACTGTCCTCATATGTCGTTTCCGACTCAACTGACTGAACAGAACCTATTTCAGCATTTATAGTAACCGAAAAAAGAGGTTCGTCTGTATTATTCTGTTCAAGGATATAATCCACAGCTTCTTCCTCTGTAAGAACCATTGGCGACTCTTCTCCACGCTTAAGATTCTTATCATCGGTACTCAGCTTCTTATCGACTGTAACCGAATTGACCTGTGCGCCGTCAGGAGTATATTCTTTAAGAACAATTTCTATAACCCGTTCCGCTGTCTCAGAATCCTCAACCAGAAACAGTTCTTCATCTCCGGCCTTCACAACATATGGGTCTTCTACCTTTGTTCCGTCCGCATAAACAGCATAAGGTTTAGTAAAATTCAGAACGACCACCGATGCAATCGCCAGAATTACAACTGCCGCTCCAATAAGAACTTTTTTGTAATTCTTCAAACTTGTAATCATAGTTCCGCCTTTGTTAATATCATCATCTTACTACAACATAACACTGGTTTATTATACCTTAACAGAGGCTTGCTTTAAACCCGGATGCAGGCATCTTCACATAAACTTCAATTTATGTTCTCTGCGGAATATATGTTCAGTTCATCAAAGCAAACCATATTCTTTCGCCAAATTTCTAAAGCCATCCATTGAATTTACTATCGTTTCATGGGACACACAATATGCCAGACGAACATATCCAGGGCAGGCAAAAGCAGTTCCCGGTACCATAAGAATATTATACTTCTTGGCGGCAGCGCAAAAATCATTTTCGTCCTCTACCGGTGATTTAAGGAACATATAGAAAGCTCCCTCCGGTTTTACACAATCAAAGCCACACGCTTTCAAGCCTTCATACAGAGATGTTCGATTTCTGTCATAATAGTCAAGATCTACCTGTACATCCACACATCTTCCTATAACCTTCTGCTGCAGAGATGGTGCATTTACACATCCTATTATCCTGTTAGCGTTAGAAGCTGTATCAAACACAAATTCACTGTCTTCAAGCTCTGAAGGAATTACCAGATAGCCTATTCTTTCCCCCGGAAGCGACAGAGACTTACTGTAGGAATATGCTACGATAGTATTATTATAATACTTTGTAACATACGGTACTTCAATACCGCCATATGCTAACTCTCTGTAAGGCTCATCAGAAATTATAAATATCGTCCTTCCCAGTTCTTTCTGCTTTCTTTCCAGGATTTCTGCAATCTTCTTTATCGTATCCTCTTTATAGATTACTCCTGTAGGATTGTTAGGGGTATTCAGAAGCACTACTCTCGTCTTATCTGTTATGAGTTTCTCAAAGCTTTCAAGATCAGGGTAGAATGTATTTTTATCCGTAGGAGCCTGCACCACTTTCCCGTCATAATTATCTACATACCAATTGTATTCCAGAAAATACGGAGCAAAAATTATTACTTCTTCTCCCGGATTCAGTATAGTTTTAAGAGCTACATTGAGCCCACTGGCAGCTCCGACAGTCATAAGAATATTGCCGCTTCCAAATGATGTTCCAAACCGTCTGTTAAGTGACTGCGCTATAGACTCTCTCACATCTTCAAAACCTGCGTTGCTCATATAACCATGAAGTGTTACAGGATCTTCCTCATTCAGTATATCAATAATAGCCTGTTTTATCTCTGAAGGAACAGGCGCGTCAGGATTCCCCAGACTGAAGTCATATACGTTTTCTGCTCCATGCTCAGCTCTCATCTTATCGCCTTCTTCAAACATAGTCCTTATAGCTGAATTATTGGCCATAAGAGGTTTCATCTTTTCTGCTATCATAATTAACGATTCCTTTCCTTATAAAATTTATTTCAGATTTTTTGCCAGATTACATACAAAATCCTGAACATTAGTGACAATCCCCTTTGCCGATAAGCTACCCCTATCCGACAATTTATTCACCGCAAACTCAGATGTATCTACTGCATAAAAATATACAGGACGTACTGTTCCATCTTCAAGAACCCTGTAACTTGGAGTCATGTTTCCTGCCGCTATGGTGTGAAGCACTGTAGCCATGCCTATCACCGTCGTAGTTTTCCTTATGTGGCTTCTTATAGCATCCTGTCCTATATATGTATGTTCGTATACCTCGGGAAGAGGGCCATCATCCCTTATAGAACCATTGAGCACAAAAGGTACATCATTTTTTACACAACTGTACATAATGCCATCTGCTATATTCTCTCTTTTTATAAATTCAGGTATAGAGCCGTACAAATTTACTTTGTTTATGGTATCTATATGATTGTAATGACCGTTAAAATGCGGTTTTTGATTCCTGATATTCTGTCCCAGCGCAGTTTCCAGATACCCCGCCTCAAGATCATGTGTAGCCAGAGCATTTCCCGCCAGCAAAGAATGGACATATCCGCGCTCTATAAGCTTTGAAAAAGCATCTCTGGCTTCGGCATCAAAAGCACACGCAGGACCCAGCACCCATGTAATATGTCCATATTGTTTTTCATATTTCAAAAGCTCATAAAGGCTGCTGTAATCGTGAGAAAAAGCAGTTTCCCTACTTCTTCCCTGTCTGAAAGAAAACGTAGTGCGTTCATCCTCATCCTGATCATGGAATAAAAAACTGTTTTCATTAACATAAATTCCATCTTCACATTTTTCAGTTCTTCCCAGAAAAATCATATCACCCTTTTTTATATTTCTGAACTCGCGTATATATATTTTCCCTTCTTCATATATAGCGACACAGTCCATACGTGAGTCTTCGGGAAGTATCCACTTATTCCCTACCTTAAAATATTCGGGATAAATAGATGTTGCATGAAATCCTTCCGGAGCTGTCATGTCTTTAGGCGCTGCTTTAAGTTCAGCCTCCGGAGCATTTTTAAATATATCCTGTGAAAAGTCCGGCTCTATATACTGACCAAGTTTAAATGTCATTGTTTTTGTATCCCTTTCTGCCTGAAATAACTCCTATTTTTTCTCAATCTTATCTATACCCATATATGTTCTGAGAGCTTCCGGGATGATTACTGATCCGTCGGCCTGCTGATAATTCTCTAATATTGCGGCCACAGTTCTTCCCACTGCAAGACCTGAACCGTTAAGAGTATGCACAAATTCAGGTTTTCCCTTTTCCTCAGGTCTGAATCTTATATTGGCTCTTCTTGCCTGAAAACCTTCAAAATTGCTACAGGAAGATATCTCCACATACCTTCCGTAGCTTGGCATCCACACTTCAATATCATAAGTCATTGCAGAAGAAAATCCCAAATCCCCCGTCGAAAGACGTACTACTCTGTAAGGTATATCCAGTTTCTGAAGAACTGTCTCCGCCGCATTTGTCAACGACTCAAGCTCATCATACGAAGTTTCCGGCTTAACGAACTTCACAAGTTCCACCTTGTTAAACTGGTGCTGCCTTATGAGTCCTCTTGTATCTCTTCCGGCAGAACCTGCTTCTTTCCTGAAACATGGAGTATAAGCTGTATAATATACAGGCAGCTCTGACTCACTCATTATCTCGTTTGCTCTGAGATTAGTAACAGGGACTTCGGCAGTAGGTATAAGGAAGAAATCCTTTGCCGGCACATGAAACATATCATCTTCAAATTTAGGAAGCTGCCCTGTTCCTGTCATCGCATCTCTATTAACCATAAAAGGTGGCAATATTTCCGTAAATCCATGTTCTTCTGTATGAAGATTAAGCATAAAGTTTATTACTGATCTTTCCAATCTGGCGCCTAAACCTTTGTATACAGTAAATCTTGTCCCGGAAATCTTGGCCGCTCTTTCAAAATCCAATATATCCAAATCAGCTCCCACATCCCAGTGAGCTTTCTGTTCAAAATCAAATTCCCTTGGTTCTCCCCATTTTCTCAACTCTACGTTATCACTGTCATCTGCTCCCACCTGCACATCTTTATGAGGTGTGTTGGGGATGTTAAGGAGCGCATCTTTAAGATCTGCTTCAACCTGACTCACCTCAGCATCAAGAACTTTGATCTCCTCAGAGAGCTTTTTCATCTCCGCCATTAGTTCAGCAGTGTCTCTGCCCTCTTTCTTCATTACCGGAATCTGCTTTGAAGATACACTCTGCCTGTTTTTCATTTGTTCCACTTCTGCAAGCAGCGCTCTTCTTTTCTTATCATATGCCACTACATCGTCAATGCCGAAATCCCCTTGCCCTCTGGATTCAACAGCCTTTTTGACGTTCTCAAAATCTTCTCTTATTCGCTTGATATCCAACATATTCTCTTCCTCCGTCAAAAATTAAAACAAGTTTTTCTTGTATATTATATACAGATTCATTAGCTCTTCAACCTTTGCCTGCATTTCGATCTGCATATCAGATGCCTGATCATAATCCCCTCGGTCAAGAGCTTTCTTAATCCTTGTGAGGAGACACATTTCATCCAAGGTATCTCTGCCCAGCTGATTTCTCAGTCTCTGTATCTTCTCCCAATAATGTCTGTCATAATCCACACAATCCATATCATCATGGGCTTTACTGCAGGCTCTGACAAAATCCATGGTATCGGGAATTATTCTATCATGAAGTTCCGTAGCCCATTGCGCTCTTATAGCTTCTCTGTATGAGTCCAGCGTTATGTCTGTCATCACATCATCTCTTTTGAATATATCAAGCTTCTCAGGATTCTCATCAAAAGCTTTGATATTTTCCCATACAGTTCTTGGAGCTTTTCCGAAAAATTCATCTCTTTCTTTCTCAGTGTATTCGTCGAACACATCTTTTTCGCTTCTGTATATCCTGTCTGTATCAAGGTAAAAGTCCTTCTCACCATAAGCCTTAGAAATGGACTTCTCAAGGTCAGCAGGTGTTTTGCTATGCTCAAGAGCCTCCTTAATCCCATCCAGCATCGCCATATATGACGCAGCGAGCACCAGATATGTGTTACTTTTCGGATTAGGTGATCTCAACTCAAATCTTGTAGCCATAGTATTGCCTATCTCTCTGACCAATCCCACCAATACTGTTCTGTTTCTTGACGGCATCTTAGCACTGTGCCCCAGTGATGTCACAGTGCAGACCGGAGCTTCATACCCCGGTTTTAATCTATTGAGAGAATCATTTGTTGAGCTTACAAACGGATTTATCACATCGTAATTTTTCAGCAGCCCCATTAAGGCTCCAAAGCCCACCGGGCTCAGAAACTCATTTTCAAGATCTGCAGGCGAAAAAAGGTTTACCATTCTTCCGTCTTTTAATTTAGCCGCAACTCCCATATGAGTATGTTCTCCGTTTCCGGCGACACCTTCTACCGGTTTTGCCATGAAAGTCACTTCCAAACCATATGTTCTGAATATATCTCTTACAACATATTTAACCTGATTCTCATTATCAGCTGCCTGTATAGCAGAAGAATATTTCCAGTCTATCTCGAGCTGCTCCATAACATGATCATAATTACCTGAATTCCCCAGCTTTGCCTTTACTCCTCCGACTTCCTTATGCCCCATCTCCATATTAAAGCCATATTTCTGAAGCACAAGCATTACTTCTTCCAATGCTGTTCTAACAGGTCCCGTAGTCCTTTTCCAATATTGCTCTTTTAACATTTGCGCTGTTGAAAGCTGTTCTCTGTCGGCATCATCGTCAGGCGTCTTCACCCAAAATTCCAGCTCTGTAGCTGCTGTTATCACCAGCTTTTCTATATCATCTACACTGTTTATATCGAGATATTCGAATACATATGGATTTTCTCTCAAAAGATCCATGAGGTCTTCCTTGAAATTTTTTATTGCATCTCTCAGTATGACTCTGGATCCAACTCTTTCTGAATCATTATGTATGAGAGACGACGGTATTCTTAAAGTCCCCACAGGCAGCCCCGTCATCGGATCAGGGTAGTTGAAATTATGATCAACGAACCAGTTTACCGTTGTATCGGGAATAATATCAACCTTGGCATTATTCAATTTGGCTATTTTGGGAAGAACTACACTGGAGCCGTCTGTCTGAACTCCATTTTTAAGAAATTTTTCCATATCTGCTAAGAATTCTTCCACCGGTATCTTTTCATCGGTATCATGTCCACCTATATCAATCCCCACAAGCGACACAAATTTTACTTCGGGATGAGCGTTGAGTATACTGCTGACATCCCCCGGACTGTGTTTATCAGCCGGAATAATATAGAGCATCTTATTCAAGTCGTACGATAACATAGATCTATCTCCTTTACAAATTATTGTTTCCTTCCTGAAATACGACAGAACATTCCCGTCAAACCTAATCGGAGTAAAGGGAATGTCCTGAACGATAGTCTTATCTTATTCACTTAACATAGTTAGATACTTATCCAGTTCATTAAGATATTCGCCGTATTTTGCCCAGTCACCGTCTTGCTGTGCCTTCTGTGCATTATCAAAGGCTTCTTGGGCATTGGCTATTATTTCAGTCTGACTCAGCTGTTCACTGCTGTTTTTATCTTCGCTTGTTCCTCCTGCCGCACTGCCGCTGTCCGGACTCTCATGCGCACTGCCTTCTCCAAACAGAGAATTGAGAGCTTCAGCCAATGTAGGTTCGTAAGCAATCCTGTCCCCGTAAGCAACTATAACTCTCTTTACCTCCGGAATGCTGGAATTCGTAGCTTCCAGATAAACCGGTTCTATATAGAGCAGTGAATCTTCAATAGGAACAACGAACATATTTCCTCTGCTGTATTTAGATCCTGACGAATTCCAAAGAGAGAATTCTTTTGAAATCTCAGTATTCTGGTCTATTTGCGCCTCTACCTGCATAGGACCATATACAGTCTTGCTCTTCGGCATCTGGTACAATACCAACTCTCCGTAATTCTCACCGTCATTTCTCGCTACCAAAAGGCCCATGAGATTTTTCTTATCCTTAGGAGTAAACGGTATAGAATTAACAAATTCAGCCTTTTCCTCTCCAGGAAGCTTCATTATATAATAGTTCGGAGTCATTGCCTGCTCTTCCGTACCGTATATTTCACTGGATATTTGCCAGAGGTCCTCATTTTGATAGAACACTTTCACATCATTCATGTGATATCTCTGATATACCTGTGCCTGAATATCCAAAAGTGTACTCGGATATCTGATGTGAGCGCGTATACCTTCCGGCATATCTTCCAAATCTTTAAACAGATCCGGGAATATCTTCTTAAAATTCTGAGCAATAGGATCAGTGTCATCTACGATATAATAATCAGTCGTCCCATTATAAGCATCTATAACCACTTTTACTGAATTTCTTATATAATTTGTAGCCGAAGTCTCGCTAAACGGTTCTGAATAAGGATATTTATCCGTATAAGTATAAGCATCAATTATCCAGAAAAGTCTACCTTCCACTACCACCATATAAGGTTCCTTATCGTACTGCAGATATGGCATTATATCCTGTACTCTTTCCTTAATATTACGGTTTATCAATATCTTTGAATCATTTTTAATATTTCCGGATACCAGCATTTTAAGGCTGCGTTCTTTTAAAGCAAACATAAATCTGTTTAAAGGATTCAGCTTTATGCCTGCATCGCCTTCATATTTAGTATATTTATTTTCGTTTCCGTCAGGATAATCAAATTCATCTTCTGATGTATTCACAAGAACATAATTGTTTGTAAGTTCTCCATAATATATCTCAGGCCTTGTCACACTGATCTCTTCTACATCAGATACAGGAGGAATGCCCCCTATGAGCATGTCAGGCTGACCGCTGGCAGTTATCTTATCGACCCTCGAAAGAGTTATACCATATCCGTGAGTATATTTAAGATGTTTATTAAGCCATGTATCTTTTATGGCACTTTCATCAATTTCTCTGGCAGAGAGGAATGTCTGTGTATAGTCTCCATTTATCATATATCTGTCTACATCTACATCATTAAATGAGTAGTATTGCTTAATACTCTGTGTCTGATTGTAGAAAGTATTGGCAGGTGTGTAATCGTTGATTCTGATATTGGAAATGGTCTCTTCATTATTGCTGATATCTTCTCCCGTCAGATCATTGCTGGCCTCAAAAGCTTTCAGATTAACATCATTCAACCCGTATGCCGACTGTGTAAATTCTATATTTCTCTCAAGATATTTGCTTTCCTTATCTATTTCATCCGGAGTAACAATAAGATTCTGAACCACCAGCGATGCTCCTGTTCCCAGAAGGCCCACTGCTATCATGATCACCGGAACAGTTACTGCAGGCTTTACCTGTTTCTTTTTTATTCCCACCGCAAAACCAATAGCCGCCAATATTGACAGTACCATAATCACTCTGTAGATCCACAGCGTTATATTAACATCAGTAAATCCTGCTCCGTATACGGCACCGGTACTCCCGAACAACAAATTATACTGTTTCAGAAAAAAGTTTACGCCTACCATTATAAAAAACAGAACGCCTACTATTATAAGCTGTTTTTCTGCAATGGAAACCAACATCTTCAGATTCTTATTATCCAAAGCTCTGTTTCTTCCGGAAGGCTTTTTAAAACCTCCGCCTGCTGTTTTTCCGGTGAAAGATTCAGCAAATTTTCCAAACACACCGTTTATACTGTCGAATCCGGAACCTGCCGATGATCTATCATCTGTATCATTAGATTCCCGCCCATTCTCCTCAAATATTTTCGGGGTTCTCATAGACAACAGGACAGAATAATATATAACTGTCAAAACTGCAAAGGCTATCAATAATACAAGGACGATCTGATTTATCTCTTCTATAAAATCCAGTCTGAAAACATAGAAAGATATATCCATATTATATAACGGATCTTTTATATCAAAATCCGTACTATTAGTAAACTGCAGAAAATCAAACCACAATTTCGTAACAGCAAAAAAAGTAGTTATAGCTCCGTAAACCGCTGCAAGTCCCCATGAAATTAAATTCAGCCTTCCGTGATTTACAGGCTCATCAGAAGATATCTTTTTAAAATATCCTCTTTTGAGAAACTTAAGATATACATAAGCAAGAAAGGTCACCACCACAAAAGTAGGCACACCTATCTTCAGCTGTGTAAAAAGCTTTGTAAAAAACACTGATACATAATCCAGTTCTTTAAACCAAAGAAAATCAGTGATAAACCCTATAAGGCTTAAAAACAACATTAAAATAATAACAACTGCGATAACAACCCATAACACAGGTCTTCTCTTTTTCTTCTCCTTCGCCAAAATTTACCTCCTTTTAAACAACATAACAGGCCGATATTTTCATGACAAATTCCTTTTCAGGATATATCACATATACCTTTTCTTCGGTACTTCCTCCTATGGTTTCTCTCACCCATACATAATAGTTTTTGCCTGCCTGTCTTATTTCTCCGATCTCCAGCTCTTCAAAAGTTCCTGACGTCTTCTTGTCTTTAAGAGCAGCCACTTCCGTATAAAACTTCGTATCAGATTTTATCATATCCAAAACTTTTTCATCGCCTTTGTTCATAAGATTTACTTTATTTGACTCAAAGGCTATTATCTCGCCTATGACCTGTTCGTCATAATAAACAGGGTAATTATCCTCGTCTTTACCCCATTCGACTTGAGTCATAGGCTGTGATAGGACCAGGTCCGACACCTTACCGTCCCTTTCATCGTCATATCCCAGATCCGAACTGTACACAATACTCTTTATATTCTTATCTGTATTTTTATCTTTCTGAGAATTTATAAGATCAGTTTTATCCTCCATAGGCTCGGTCCTGACCTGAGCAGCTATTACACTGTATTCAGTATCATCTCCGGTTATAAGATGAATTACTTTGTTAAGCTGATTGTCAATAAACTCAGCAGCCTTACTCTGAGGTGCAATGAATCTGACACCCATTCCCACCACTTCAACCGCTAAAATTACAATCAGAATTACAAGTACGATTTTAAGAGCAAGCCGGCCTTTTCCTCCTCTATGCTCACGCTCATCATCAGCATCTTCTGAGGAAACATTATCAAAATCAGCATCTCTTTTAGCTAAGATTTTAGCTTCTTTAGCCTTTTCTTTTTCAAGTCGCTTCTGCTCCTTCTCTCTCCTTCTCAACTCCTTCTTAGAAAGCTGAGAATCATCTTCTTCTCCGTAGAAGCCATCGCCATAAAAATCATCCATGCTGTTCTTGCCATGTTTCTTTATGTAATCAGCAGCCTCTTCATTACCATAATTGTCAAAATCATTAGTTGATGCCGCTTTACTAAACTCCTCATCTCGAGGCATGACAACAGTTTCATTCAACCCGGGCTTCTCTTCAGTTTTAAAAGTTTCTCCCAGATTTCCGGCCTGGATGGTATCGCTCATCTTAAATTCTTCTGTCTCAGAAGACTGAGGATTTTCAAGATGGTTCACACTTTCAAATTGTAAAAGCAAATCATCCACATTATCTTCAACTGTCTCTGCGTCAGTTTCTTTTTTGAAATCTATAGGCTGTGGATCTGAAGACTGTGAAATTTCTTCAGGCTCATGTGCAGGATTCTCATTTTCTATGACATCTATAGTTTGAAGTTCCTCCACTTCGCCCGCCGCATTATCTAAACTGTCAAAAAATTCCTCATCACTTTCAGGAGCAGGATTTGCTTTTTTCGACGCAACTATTGTATCATCGCTGAGGCCTGCCATAATAGCAGCTTTATCTACTGTTCTCGTATGTACAAGATCTTTATCGGAAAGCATTGTCTCTCTTCCCGTAACAGTCTTTGCATCTTTTATTTCTGCTTCCGCCGCTGCTTTGATATCATCAGCTTCCAGTTCAGCAAAAAATGTATGTCTGGCATTAGCCATTTCGTTTATCTGATTTTTTGTAGCCTGATGAGCTTCTTCTACCTCACGGCTTACAGAACTTTCTCTTATATTATCGATACCGTCTCTCATAGCAGCTACCGTAGCTCTGATTTTGGCAGCTTCTTCATCCCTCATTCTGGCTGTCTGCTCTATCACCTTTCTTACTTCTTCCTGAGCCACTGCCTGGTTAGCTTCCTCAGCAATCTTTCTACGCTGCTCTTCAAGACGTTTCTGTGCTTCTATAGCCTCAAGCTGCTTTCTTTCCTGCTCGGCCTTAAACTTCGCTTCTGCTTCAGCAGCTAAGCGAGCTTCCTGCTGAGCTCTGATTTTGGCAGCTTCCTGAGCCGCCTTGAGATCAGCTTCAGCCTTCAATCTGGCTTCTTCTGCAGCTTTAACCTTTGCTTCTGCCTCAGCTTTCATCTTGGCTTCTTCTTCAGCTTTAAGGCGTGCCTCTTCTTCAGCCTTAAGCTTAGCTTCTGCTTCCGCCTTTATTCTTGCTTCCTCCGCAAGTTTGGCCTCTTCTTCTGCCTTTCGCCTTGCTATTTCCTGAAGTCGGGCAGCCTCTTCTTCTGCCTTCTTTTTAGCTTCTGCCTCAGCAGCTATTTTAGCTTCTTCTTCGGCTTTAAGGCGTGCTGCCTCTTGTGCTTTTCGAGCAGCTTCCTGCTCGGCAGCTATTCTGGCTTCCTCTGCCCTAACTCTGGCTTCTTCCTCAATTTTCTTTTTAGCCTCTTCTTCTGCAGCTATACGAGCCTCTTCTGCAGCTTTTTTCTGTGCCTCTGCTTCAGCTTCTTTCCTTGCTTCCTCTATCGCAGCAAGGCGGGCTTCTTCCTCAAGCCGCTTAGCTTCTTTCTCAGCCTCTTGTGCTTCTATTCTCTGAAGCACATCGGATTCAAAAGCTTTAGGCTGATAAGGCTTTACTATTCCCTCTCTTTCAAGGAAGGCTTCCATTGAAGAATCTTCCGGTATTGACTCGAATTTCTGATTAGCCAGCTCTTCCGCTTTAGAAAGCTCATGCTTAATAGAGTTTCCGGATTTTACCTTCTCATATTCTTTGTTGAGAAGCTGTTGAAACTCTTCATTCTTTCTGTTAAATGTATAAAATTTATCTATTCTGTCTGCTGCACTTAAAGGTTTATTATCATCCTCTGTAATCCTTGCGTCAGAAGAAATTTTCTGCTGTCCGGATACCGCAGATTGGCTGTACATCTGCTGCGCTTTTCCGTCATCAGATTCAGCAGTATTTGATACAGGTTCCGATACCACAGATCTGTCTATAGTATCAGGAATCTCCCGAGGATCTGCACTCCAGTCAAAGTCAATATCTTCTGTTTTTTCCACTGCTCTTGCCGGATAGTCTTCAACATTCCACTGGAATTCTTCGAACACCGGCTTTCTGGGAGCATCATCAGCCGTTACATCAGTTTCCGGTTCTGCAGAAGGCACCTGTGATTTTACCGGTACCGTTTCTTCAGATGTAATAGCTGCAGAAGCACTATGCTGTTGAGGAGCCTCTGTCGTTACAGGGCTTCCGCAGTGGCTGCAAAATTTCGAACCATCTGCAATCTCATTTCCGCAATTCTTACAATACATATGTTCCTCCTCCTGGGTATTATTCTTTGATCAATGTTTCTAATTCCGCTGCCGTATACTTCCTGCCGCTTCTTCCTATATCGTAGCCTATAGCGCCTTTAGACGCAGCCTCTGAATTATTGTCCACGTTTGCTGTTTCTATAAAATCCAAATCGATTTCGCCGTCATACTCTTTATCATACGATTCATCTATATCATTGACAGCGTTTGTTTCATTTGTTTCGATCCGTTGCTCCGTTTTCTCGGGTTCGTCATGAACCATCTCTCGATATATTTCTGTCTTTTCCTCATTGTCGAAAAGACTGTCGCCTTCTTGTTCTTCTATGAATTCTGCGACTTCTATATCTTCTATATCATTGTTTTCCGCTTTTTTTCGTTGTTCTTCTTTTCTGTTCGTCATACGTTTGTATTCACTCTCATCTGAGTCCGAACAGTCCGTCTCTCTCACCCATCCAAAAGGATCCCAGTTTCTGTTCCTTTTTGGCTTCGCTGATGTGCTTTCAGCTGTGACAGGCTCCATATATCCAATGTCACGCTTTCTTCCTGCGTTTGCAGTATTGCCCCGATCATCCGTAGGTAAATCGGAGGAGAGCCCGTATGTAAGCTTTTCTAAATTTTCTTCTATAGCTCTGATACTGTCTGTCCTCATTTCAGACTCTCGTTTCCAGATCATAAAAGAAACGACACATACCGCAACAAAAAAAACTAAGGCCACAACAACTATAACTATAATTGTCGTCATGTGATCTTCTCCTATTAGTATGGTTTAACTTCAAAACATCGGTCTAATGTATAGTTATACAATTATACAGTCTCCTGTATTATACTATATATAGGAGATAATTTCAAACACATCTGTAAAAAAGTGTATACAAAAAAGGCAGAGCCTTTTTCTTATTGTCAATGTAAGAAAAAACCTCGCCTTTTTTGGTGAAAAAAGTTTTATCTGCAGCTTGACTGTTCAGATCGGTTGGATTCTTCAGCCCTGTTTCTCTGGCTTCTCTCACTTCTTTCACGTCTTTGACTTTTCTCGTTTCTTTCACTCTTTTCATTGTTGAACTTATTGTTCATTTTATTATTTTTCATATCATATCCCTCCTCAATTTTATTTTGCGCTTATTTATTTTCTGTATGTGAGGAAATAAATTGATTTTTTTGTTGACAAGTTTTTTATAAAATGATATCATCTATTTTGCTTGACAGTAATAAACATAATAATATGCACCATTAGCTCAGCTGGCAGAGCACCTGACTCTTAATCAGGGTGTCCACGGTTCGAACCCGTGATGGTGTACCAATAACCTCAGAATTTCAATGATTCTGAGGTTTTATTTTTATAAATTTTTCACACAGTTCAACCATTCTTTCTAAAAAATAAACATTCTCATTACACATCACTGTATTTTTCTCTCATAACAACAGCTCGTAATTCCTCACAAAAAATTATTTTAATTAATTTTCTGTTATGCTATATTTAAAATATATATTTTTAGTAGGCAGGGATCATTAAAGACGAGGGTCTGTATGGAAACAGCTTTATATAAGCGTTAAAGCCGTCATTCAATACCAATGAAGCATAAACGGCGCGGTGTAAAGTATATCGGTAGATATATTCCGCAGGCATACCGATATAATGGTTTGTTAAGCCTTTATATAAATCTTTTCTCCCTCTCATTATTGCTTTATGCTCTTAAGAAAGGAGGGATTTTTGTGACTTTACAGCGGAACTTGTCGAATTTCATGAACGCTGTTCGTTCAAGCAAAAAACAATCTATTACCGAATTCGCTGAAGAAGTGGGCGTCTCGAGATCTGAAATGCAGCAAATTTTGAAAGGAACCTGTAATCTCCGCATTGACACAGTTAAATACATTGCCGATAATTTGGATGTAGATCCGGAAGCAATGCTCTTTCCTTCCTATACTGAATCACAGCAAGAGTTTGCCTTGCTCTTACTTCGCACGCTCGATGCATTTTCAAGACTTCCCAAGGAAAAACAAAAAGACGCTTCTTTTTTATTTCATGACTTAATCCTTATGATGGAGGAAAATGAATGATGACCAATAAAATATACGGATTACTGTCCAGTCTGGGCATAACTGCAAATTATGCCGGTTTTTTCTATGTGGCAGACGCTGTTTCTATGGCTTTCTCCGATACAGGGAACCTGTTGCTGGTAACAAAACGGCTTTATCCTCAAATAGCCAAACGATATAATACTTCAGCCAAGAATGTCGAACGCAACATAAGAACTATTATAAATGTTGCCTGGGAAAACAATCCTCAGCTGCTTGTAGATCTGGCTCAGAATCCACTTCCCTGTAAACCGACACCTTCGGAATTTATAGCCATTCTAACAATTTCATTATTACATTCCGAAAGCGCGTAGCGTTTTTTGCATGCTCATATTTACCGGCAGCGATTCAAAAATAGTATAGATATAAGTTTGAACGAAGAGAACTTCATACCACAAAATGAAAAAACAGACCCAGTCTGGTACATCAGAGAAAAAAGGGTGCCGTACGGCATCCTTTTTTCAGTCTTCTTCTTTTATTTCCCCATATTTAATATCTAAAATTTCTCGAATTTCTTGCCGGCCATCCAGAAGATAATCCCTACTGCAAAAGTAATAATTCCCGTAACTGTTATGACCGTAAGCATCATCTCGAAATCACTGAACAATCCCGTTTCCCATTCTTCTATATAATATTCCTCAGCCCAGTCGCCTTCATACCACTGAAGAAACCATCTTGCCAGAAGAGCGAAAACTCCCATTCCCATATAGAATCCGCCCAGTTTAAAAAGGTCATTGCGACCAAGTTTAGTCTTGGGATTTACAGGATATTTGTCAGGATCTTTTACCGTCAAACCTCCATATATTCTCTTGCAGATTATATACAGTATAGGAACAACCAGTATCCATAGAAGACCTCCCAGAAACCAGTCAGTGCCGTTAAGCAGTGTGGAAAGAATACATATAATCAGTACTGATGCACACATCAAGGTATGCATAGGAGTCCCTCCCGGTATCTTAAATGATATTTCATCCTTTGGCGTAGACTTTCTCAATATAAATGCGGCTATTACCGTCAAAGCAGTTACAATTACCATGAAAAACACATCTATGACCACAAGAAAATCAAAGCTGAAAGGAATCAATACAGCACTTACTGCAGCTACGATAATAAGGCCTACATAAGGACTGCCCTTTTTCTTTGTAAGCTTAGAAAAGAACTGAGGTCCCAGATGTTCATCAGAAAGTATAAGTATACACCTTGATCCTGTAGCCAGACATACATTAAATATAGAACACTGCCCTATTATTGCCACAATCATGAATATTACGCCAAACACCGCTCCCAGATTATCTGTCAGGATCGTCGAATATCCTATTCCTCCGGATTCTGTAGTCCATGATTCCCACTGTCCTACCGATGCCAGACCGGCCAGGGTAGGAAGAACATACGTCAATGTGATAAGAGGTATAACTATCATGAGAGCTTTCGGAATAACTCTGCTGGAATCTTTTATCTCTCCGCCAAACAATGACAATTCATCAAATCCCGAATACATCCATATACCTATCGCAAGACCTGCTCCGATACCTTCAAAAATACCTACATCATCAGGTATAAACGGATCCATAGGGTTCTGATTCCAGTTCAGAAAACCAACTGCCGCACAGGCAGCAAATGCAATAAGGATTATGATAGAAAGTACAGTACTTACTACGCTTACTTCTTTCAGTCCGAGAACGTTTATAATAAAGAATATAACGATCAGCAGAAGCTTCAGAAGATAGGCTTCCAGTTCTGTCAGCTCTACGAAGCTGCCCAGATAACTTATGGACAGTACCACGTATACCGTATTACACACTAACCCCCATATCACATTACTGAATGCCATGATAGCGAACCAGAATTCACCAAGAGCTTCTTTGACCCAGATCATCGAACCACCTTCTACAGGTCTTATAGCACCCATCTCAGCACATATCATACCATATGGATAAGCCCAGACTATCGGAAGGACAAGCAACATAACTATTGTCAATCCCGGCCCGCATTCAGGAACCATTTCTTCTATTCCGTATGCTCCTGCGCAGCAGATAGCGTAAAACATCCCTACTACAGACAGTACGCTGACTTTTGATTTCATCACATCTTTTACACCGCTTCTGGCGCCCTGTTGCTGTATGTCTTTCATGCTGTATCCTCCTTTTTCAGTTCAGATCTATAACCTTTGTATCCATAGTGATATCCAATTCCTCTGCGCACTGACGATAATAATCAACTTGATCAAAGGTCAGCATATCTGAAGATATCAAGCCTTTTTGAGTGTATTTATCCTCAACGAACATTTTTGTAAACAACGCTCCGCCCTGACCTGTCAGATACATTTCAGCGGTAAGCCCCGCCCTGTTAAATGATTCAGCTAAACCCGGAGCAAAAACATGAGTCTCCACGCGTACAGGCTTTCCGTCTTTTGTCCCTGTGGCCTCAACTACCATTACGCCAGTATCCGAAACCAGCCCTTCTTCTATAATTTCTTTTATTTCATCATGATATTTAGGAGCAGGCGGTATATGTTTTAAAACAAGATTAAAAGGACTTATTTCTTTTCCGTCTATTGTCTCGGTATCCTTCGAGAGAAGTCCTGCCCGGTAAAGCGGTTCTGCAAAAGCCACTCCTGCACCGGCATATTTAAAATAAATATTTTTAGCTCCTTTAAAAAATTCTTTTGCATTGAGTCCCATATGAACCGGTTCATCATGATCATGTTCAACAAAACGGATTTCCTTGTCCAGATAATCATATTTGCGGTAAATAGGTCTGCTGAAAGGTTCTCCTTCAATAAGCTCTCCGTTTTCGTACGCTATAGGAGTGCCCGCCATATCACTTAAAGCCGTTACCGGCGACCACCAGAAAGGAAGAAAGCGTTTAGCTTCTACACCCTCATAGACTATAGTATAAATAGTATCGCATGTATCAAGGTATTTCATGGTATGCCTTGCCGCCACGCATATAAGTCCGGGAGCCGATCCTGTAGCAATGACTGCGGTCTTTCCTATATCACTGAAACGCTTCCCATAAACATCATACATTATCTTTATGCCTTCCACCCAGTTTTTATGGATAGATTCTGTAGCGGCAAAATCCTGATAATCACATTTTACCTCAAGTGCTGCTTCTAATACATTCTTCCCGAATTTAAGCGGGAGTCCATTTACTATCAGGTCTACACCTTCTGCCGCTTCTTTGATACTGTCTATATCAGAAGCATCTACAAACTTTCCTTTTCCTTTCTTAAGTATTTTTACCAGATTATCCACTGCTGCCGGATCCGCATCTGCACAGATAATCTCAGATACATTTTCTTCTTCATCCATACGCTGCGCCACTGTGGAGCCCTGTGCTCCTACTCCTAATATCAATATCTTTTTCATAATTCCCCACCTTTTCTGTCATTTACTTTAAAAACATTGTAAAGTTAAAAAAGATAGGTTACTATAGATTTGTTGTTTTAAACTATATAATATTTTGAAAATTTCGTCTATTTTTTCTTATTTTCGCAATTTCCACATATTATTTTAACAAGATCAGTATATTTATAAAGTAACCCAAAGGAGACGACCTATGCTTCCCGAACACGTAGATTATTACGACAACCTTCCTTTTTCCATTTCATTTACCAACATAAAACAGGAAGGCCCTCATTATCATAAAGAAATGGAAATGGTTTTGGTTCTTCAGGGAACCGTCAGCTATAAAGTACATCATCAAAATTACCATCTTAAGTCCGGAGATCTTCTTGTGGTGGATACAGAAGATCTTCATCATATATATGATTCTTCAAAAGATGTCCTTATGCTTACAATATATATAGATCTTGAGTTCTTCAATGATCTCTATCCCAATATAGACTTTATGATTTTTGCATGCGAAGAATGCGGAGGTCAGTCAAAATCACGCCAGCAGGCTCTTCAAAACAAACTGTCCTTTCTCAAACATCATCTTGCAGAGATTATGATGATAAAGACAACCAAAGAAAATAACCATTCTCTGCTGATGGAAAAGCTAAAAGAATTCATATTCATAATGGTAAATCAATTTCAGGGATTCTTTATAGAAGATAATCAATTTCGCGCCAACAGCGATCAAATAAATTCTCTTGATCTTGACAGGCTATATCGAATAGTAAAATATATCTATGTCAATTACGACCGAAAAATCACTTTAGATGATCTGGCAGATCTGGAACATCTCAGCCCCTACTATGTGTCGCATCTGATAAAAAACACCTCCGGCCTCAGCTTTCAGAATTTCTTAAACTATGTACGTATTGAATATGCAGAGAAATTCCTGGCAGAAAATAAGTATACACTGACTCAGATAAGTGAATTCTGCGGATTTTCATCATCCTCATATTTTAATAAATGTTTCAGCTCATGGCATAATATGACACCTGCCCAGTATAAAAAACAGCTTGCTCCGTCAGAAAGAAAATATCATGGTGAAATCTGCCAGAAAACAGCTATGTCTTTGCTGGAAACCTACCTAAATGTAAGTCATTTAGACTATAAAAAAGAAGAGAAACTTCGCGCTTCTCACCATATTTTTATACCTGTGAAAACAGAATATCCTGACGGCAGAAAACTAAAGGATGTTTTTCCACTTCACATTTTACTTGATTCTCCCTCAGATATTCTCCGCATGGGATACTATAAAGAGCAACTGAAAAAACTTAAACCCACATCTATCAAAATATCCATCTCCGCTCTCAATGCCCTGCCCGAAAGTAAACAGATCCTGGGAGATCTGGCAGCTTTAGGGCTTCCTGCTGAGATAATATACAAAATGCCCAAACTTCGAAAATCATCCCCCCGCCATACAGCAGAAGCTTTTTCCGACTGCATGGAAGATCCCGGCTCATGCCTTAAATTATTCGGAAATAATTCAGCTGTTTTTACACCCGACGGTCTTCCGACCCCACAATACAATCTATATACATTGCTTGCGGAAATCAGCGGCAATGTATCAGAAATACGAGATCAATACGTTCTTATAAAAAGTGATTCAGCTATTTTTATAATACTATATCAGAAAACTGACACTCAATCATTAAACGTACACCTTCACCTTCAAGACCTGGCAAATGATCTTCTCATGATCTCAAGAATATTTTCGAAAGACCACGCTGCATCGACAACTCTGAATAATATGATATCTGCTTGTGAAATAACATCACGCCTGAAGAATCATATATACAGAGCCACAATGGGCGAAACTCATTTTTCCTGTATACACCCTAAAACAAATCCAAAGCTTGATCTCATCATAAACCCGGGAGCACTGATGATAATTGAACTTTCCATATAATATATCTACAGCACTTCAGAACTTTTGTTTTTTTTCAAAGAAATATTGCTGATGACTATCGCTGCTATTATCAACAGACCGCCGATCACCTGTACCGCCTTAAGCTGTTCATGCAGAAAAACACATCCTAATATTGTAGCAGAAACCGACTCAAGAGGAAAGATAACTCCCGCTTGATTTGCTGAAGCGTGATTGACTCCAAAAGTAAACAGCAACTGAGTAATAAACGTACCGAAAAATATCAGATATATAAATTCAAAGAATATCGGTGCTGTCACAGTGATATTCGGAGGTGATTCTATAGCAAAAGCAAATATTATAGCTATAACAAATGTAAATATAAATTGACATCCTGTAATAAACTCAACCCCGGACTTCTCAGTAAAATAATCAGCCGATACTATAGCTCCGCCGTATCCTATAGCACTAAGCAACGTCAATATTTCTCCCGGTCCTATAGATAACTTTCCGCTGGACAGTCCTGTCACCGACATTATGCTGACACCGATTATTCCCACAAGAGCGCTCACAAATACCTTGCCTGCGGGACGTTTTTTATCTATAGCCCAAACCATAAAAGGAACAAGAACGACATATGCCGACGATATAAAAGCATTTATACCTGCATTTATAAGCTCAAGCCCCATTATCTGCAGTGCTGTAGCCATACCGAAAAACCCTCCGCATATAGCGCCTCTTTTCCAGTCCTTAAGTGTAGCCTTCTTAAAATGTTTTCTCCAAATTATGACTGCAAATACAGCAGTAAAAAACGATCTAATCGCATTACACCAGTTAGGTTCAACAATATTCAGAACATCTTTCGCCACCACATATTCTCCGCCCCACAGGAATGCAGATACTATCAAACTTATCACACCCACGGAAGCTCCGTACTTATGTACCATCTTCTCCAGCAAATTATTCACCCTCTCCATATTTTATCTATTATATATTACAGTATACTGTATGTGTACAGTCAAGGAAATTTTAAATCAGCCTGAAGAAAATGAACGGCGTTCCCCATAAGTGGAACGCCGTCATGATAAATGATAAAACGCTATACATTGACTGCACTGCAATAGATACCGGTGAAACAAGAAATCACGCTACTTATCCGCCAGCTTCTGAGTAAAATCCGACATTGCCTCGGAGATCTTTATCTGTTGCGGACAGACTGCCTCACATTGTCTGCATCCTATACATGCATTCGGTTTCTTATCATCAGGAAGAGCACTGAGAGCCATAGGCGCCAGAAAGCCCCCTTCTGTAAAAGTATGCTCATTATACAGCTTCAAAAGATCCGGAATATTAAGTCCTTTAGGGCAATGACTGGTACAGTAATGACATGCTGTGCAAGGCAATACTTTTTCACCCAGCATTTCCTCTGCGATCTTCTGAAGTTCCTCCATCTCCTTATCATTTAAAGGTCTGTCCGCTTCAAAGGTTTCTATATTGCTTTTTAACTGGTGAAAATCTGACATTCCCGACAAAATTACTTTCACAGATGGAATAGACTGAAGAAATCTAAACGCCCAAGCGGGAATCGCCTCATCAGGCCTAAGATCTTTCAGTTTTTTCTCCTGCTCTTCAGTAAGCCTTGCAAGGCGTCCTCCGCGCAAAGGCTCCATCACCCATACAGGTATTCCATATTCCTCCAGCAAATCCAGTTTCTCATCAGCTTTCTGAAAAGTCAAATCCAGATAATTAAGCTGTACCTGACAAAATTCCATTCTATCTCCGTATTTTTCAAGGAATCTCTCAGTTACATCAAAACTTCCATGTACAGAGAAGCCCAGGTGTTTTATCCTGCCATTGCGCTTCTGTTGCCATAAGTAATCCATAATACCGTATTTTTCGTCCAAATACTGCTCTATATTCATTTCGCAGACATTATGAAAAAGGTAAAAATCAAAATACTCCACACGACATTTTTCCAGCTGTTTTTCAAATATACTTTCTACCTTATCCATATTCGAAAGATCATACCCCGGAAATTTATCTGCCAAATAAAATGATTCCCTAGGGTATTCACTGAGAACTTCCCCCATTACCAGCTCAGAATTTCCTGCATGGTAGCCCCATGCTGTATCATAATAATTTATACCCTTTTCCATAGCATAGGCTACCATTTCTCTGGTCTTATCAGTATCAATTTTTGAATCATCACCTTTTTCTACCGGAAGCCTCATGGCTCCCATTCCAAGAGCTGATAATTTTTTATCTTTAAAATCTTTATATATCATGGTTATCCTCCTACACTCATTCCTTATCTGACCATACTTCCATAGCCATGCGGAATGCCGCCCAAGCCTTAGGCCACCCGGCATAAAAAGCCGCATGTGTCAAAATTTCCGCTATTTCCGTTTCTGTAATTCCATTATCTTTAGCAGATTTCAGATGATATCTGAAAGAAGAATCCACAAGTCCCTGGGACATAAGCGCCACTACTGTTACAAGGCTCCTGTCTCTTAGAGACAGTTCATCTTCACGGCTCCACACCTGACCGAATAATATATCATCATTAAGCTGCGCAAATTTAGGGGCGAATTCTCCGAGAGCCTCTCTGCCTGCCGTCTGTTTTTTCATTTTTTTGCCTCCTGACATATTTACTTTAACTTATCATAATCGTCTCTGTCTACTGCTTCCATCCATTCATTGACAGCTCCTTCCGCCGGCACTTCAATGGCAATATGCTGAAACCAGCTGTCTTTTGCAGCTCCATGCCAGTGTTTCACATTCGGCGGAATGTTCACTGTGTCCCCTGCACACAATTTTCTTGCTTCTTTTCCCCATTCCTGATACCAGCCCCTTCCGGCTGTGACAAGCAATATCTGACCGCCTCCCTCAGAGGCTTTATGTATATGCCAGTGATTACGGCATCCCGGCTCAAATGTAACATTTGCTATACCTACCTGATGGGAAGATAACATACTCAGATAACTATTTCCATCAAAAAACTCAGCAAATGCAGTATTTTCTTCTCCTATATCAAATACTGCCCCAGGGCCCAGCTTCTTTTTAATCGTCTCTGTATCCATAATTTTACCTCCTTGCAGAATCTGTTTTTATAGTTCCGGTTTATCCTTTTATTTTAAGATCATTTCTTTTTAATTTATATATAAGATAGTCCAGACATTCTATCTGACGCTGTATCTTATGACTGTCAGACAGCAGGCGTTTTCTATGATGAAACAATACCGCAAGCTGATCTTCACACGTTCCGTTTCTGCGGCACCTGATGAACTTCTCCGTTTCTGCGCTGCCGCATCCGGAATCTTCCAGCATTTGTCTTAAAACCTTTATCTCATTATCCGATAACATTTTTCATGCCTCCCGTTACTCTGATTTTATTCCAATTTTATATTAATAGCAAATACCTATAAACTATTACTTGCCATAATTTTTAAGAATACTTATAATGATTTTAAAAGAAACACTTTATATGCATAAGAAAGGTTATAATTGATGGAACTTCGTGTCTTACGGTATTTTCTCGCTGTAGCGAGAGAACAAAATATAACAGCGGCAGCAGAAACGCTCCACGTAACTCAGCCAACCCTGTCAAAACAGTTGATGGAGCTGGAAAACGAGCTTGGAAAAAAACTGTTTATAAGAGGAAACCGAAAAATAACACTTACTGAAGACGGTATGTTTCTGCGCAAACGAGCTCAAGAGATAATAGAACTCACTGATAAAACAGAAGCCGCATTTAACGGGGGACCGGAAACCATTTCCGGTGAAATCTTCATCGGAGGAGGCGAAACAGAAGCCATAAGATATATAGGCAGAGCCTTGCATCGAATGCGAAGCCTCTATCCTGACGTTCGCTTCAGTCTATTCAGCGGGAACGGGGAAGATGTATCAGAAAGGCTTGATAAAGGACTTCTGGATTTTGGCCTTTTTGTAGGAATGACAAATCTTAAAAAATATGATTATTTGCAGCTGCCTTATTATCACAAGTGGGGAGTATTGATGAGAAAAGATGATCCCTTAGCACAGCTTGAAGCCATTTCTCCGGAAAATCTTCAGAAAATTCCTATTATCTGTTCCAGACAGGCGCTGATACAAAATGAACTTTCGGGCTGGCTGGGTAAACCGTTTGAAAGTCTGGATATCATCGGAACTTATAATCTGATATATAATGCTTCCATCATGACAGAAGAAGGACTTGGATATGCACTGTGCATTGATAAACTGCTGGAACTTTCCGAAAACAGCAGCCTATGTTTCCGTCCCTTTGAACCTGCCATAAAAGCAGAACTGTTCATAGCATGGAAAAAATATCAGATCTTTTCATCCGCCGCAAAAAAAATGCTCGAGATACTTCAGCAGGAACTGGATTAAATTATCCGGCGTCATGAAAATCTGTAAAAATATATAATTTTTATTTAAGGAGGACTTCATGTCAACAAAAAATCTGATTTTGAAAGCTCTAAGAGAAAACAACCATGGTTATCTCTCAGGAGAAACACTTTCCAACCATCTGGATATATCACGCACTGCCGTATGGAAAGCAATAAAAGCACTCAGAGAAGAAGGTTATATAATACAAGCTGTAACAAACAAAGGTTATAAACTCATAGAAGAAGACGGCATCATTACCGAAGAAAATCTCCGGGCATTCCTTCCCGCAAACTATAAAAACAATGATATTCATATATATGATACACTGGATTCCACCAATACGAAAGCAAAGCAGCTGGCGCTGGAAAAAGCGCCTCATGGTACCACAATAATAGCTTTGCAGCAAACCGCAGGAAAAGGCAGGCTGGGAAGAAGTTTCTTCTCTCCCAGAGAGGGAATATATCTCAGCATTATAATCAAACCCACCTTTGATCTAAGCAGATCAATTCTGGTTACTGCAGCTGCAGCAGTGGCCGTTGCTGAAGCAGTAGAATGTGTCTGCAAACAGAAAACAGAAATAAAATGGGTGAATGATGTTTATCTGAAAGGAAAAAAAATATGCGGGATTCTGACTGAAGGGATAACCGACTTTGAAACAGGCCAGATAGATGCTCTCGTAATAGGTATAGGGGTCAATACTACAGTAAAAGGTTTCCCGGACAATATCCTTAATACTGTTGGGGCAGTAGAAGGAGATTATTCTAAAGCAGCACTGGCCGCTGAAATAATCTCTAAAACTCTTCATTTTACCGAAAATCTCGAGAAACGTACCTTTGTTAATTCATATAAACAAAAAAGCCTAGTCATCGGAAAAGATATACGAGTATATAAAGGAAGATATAACATCAGTCCCGAAGATGAGCTTCCCGGTCTGCCTGCCAAAGCCATCGGTATAGATGACGACGGATGCCTGATAGTCCTTTATCCTGATGGTCAAAAAGAAACTTTATCTACAGGAGAAATATCCATAAGATTATAATATTTTTAACAAAGAAGGATATCAACATGACAAGTTAGTACGATTTCTTTGTTTTTTTCCGCAACTAAGTTTGCTTTTCTTATGAAACCTATAGACAATTTTTTAACTATACTGTAAAATCACCTTATAAAATTTTAATTAGTCTGAATTATCTACCGTTACAGCTATCTAATGTAGAAAGGGCAAACCATTATGGATCATGAGAAAATGAGTAAAACAATCGACGAGATAGTAGCTCGTCACGGCGACAGAAAACCTATCGTCGCTATTTTACAAGACATCCAGGAAGAATACAGATATCTTCCAAAGGAAGCGCTGTTTTATCTGGCTGATAAAATTGATACCAGTATCGCAAAAATTTACAGCGTTGCGACTTTTTACGAGAATTTTTCACTGGAACCGAAAGGAAAGTACGTTATCAAGATATGTGACGGAACAGCATGTCACGTAAGAAAATCTATTCCTATTTTAAATGCACTGAGGAATAAGCTCAGCTTGTCAGAGACTCAGAAGACAACTCCCGATGGTCTCTTTACTGTTGAAACGGTATCATGTCTGGGCGCCTGTGGGCTGGCTCCTGTAATGACTGTAAACGATAAAGTTTACCCTGCCATGACTCCCGAATCAGCCACAGCTTTACTTGAAGAACTGAAATAGGAGGAACCAATGAAAATAACAGATAGAAAACATTTAGACCAATACAGAAAAGAATTTCTTGCTCATATAGACACACAGAAGAAAAAAGTGTATGTATGCGGAGGAACAGGCTGCGTTGCAGGCGGTTCCATGGAAATTTATGATGAACTGAAAAAACTCATAGAAGAAAACGGCCTCAACTGTGATATTTCTTTGGATTCCGATGCGTGCGAAGGCAGTATAGGTCTTAAGAAAAGCGGATGTCATGGTTTCTGTGAAATGGGTCCGGTACTCAGAATAGAACCTTCCAAACTATTCTACCTTAAAGTCAAAAAAGAAGACTGTCAGGAAATTGTAGAGAAATCTATTGTAGACGATGATATTGTAGAACGTCTTATATACAGCAGAGACGGTATACAGTATCCTGAGCAGGAAGAGATTCCGTTTTATAAACATCAGACTAGGCTCGTTCTTGAAGACTGCGGACAGATTGATGCACAATCTATAAAAGAGTACATAGCCTACGGCGGATACACTTCCCTTGAAAAATCCATGTTTGATATGACAAAAGACGAAGTCATAAATGTAATCACAGATTCCAATCTCAGAGGAAGAGGAGGCGCAGGATTCCCTGCAGGTCGAAAATGGTCACAAGTAAAGGCTCAAAAATCACCTGTAAAATATGTTGTATGCAATGGAGATGAAGGAGATCCCGGCGCATTTATGGACAGAAGCATCATGGAAGGTGATCCTCATAAAATGCTTGAAGGTATGATGATAGCCGGATATGCTTCAGGGGCCACAGAGGGATACATATATGTAAGGGCGGAATATCCTCTTGCCGTAGAAAGACTGACCAATGCCATCAATCAGGCAAGGGACATCGGACTTCTTGGAGAAAATATACTGGGATCAGGTTTTGATTTTGACATACATATCGTAAAGGGAGCCGGAGCCTTCGTATGCGGAGAAGGAAGTGCTCTGACCACATCAATAGAAGGAAACAGAGGAATGCCTCGTGTTAAACCTCCAAGAACCGTCGAACATGGCCTTTACGGCAAACCAACACTTCTCAACAATGTTGAAACATTTGCGAATGTTCCCATCATTATAGATAAGGGCGCCGACTGGTATAAAACAATAGGACCTGAAAGAAGTCCGGGAACAAAGGCTTTCGCTCTGACAGGCAATATCGTAAATACCGGACTTATAGAAGTTCCTATGGGAACAACTTTAAGACAGGTAATATACGATATTGGAGGAGGAATCAGAGGCGGCAAAAAGTTTAAAGCCGTACAGATCGGAGGTCCTTCCGGCGGATGTCTCACAGAAGAGCATCTGGAACTTCCTCTCGATTTTGACAGTCTGAAAAAAGTAGGAGCAATGATAGGTTCAGGCGGACTTGTAGTAATGGACGAAGATACATGTATGGTAGAGGTAGCCAGATTCTTTATGAACTTCACCCAGAACGAGTCATGTGGAAAATGCGTTCCTTGCCGTGAGGGAACCAGAAGAATGCTTGATATTCTCGAAAAAATCGTTGCCGGGAACGGAGAGTTATCTGATCTGGAAACATTGGAGCAGCTTGCCGACACTGTTACGGCAACAGCTCTTTGCGGATTGGGCAAAACCGCGGCTAATCCGGTTAAATCAACCATTAAATATTTCAGAGATGAATATATAGAACATATAGTTGAAAAAAAATGCAGAACAGGAAACTGTCAAGCATTAAAAACAATTTATATCGATAAAGGACTCTGCAAGGGATGTTCGCTTTGTTCGAGAGTCTGTCCTGTAAATGCCATTTCCGGTAAAGTAAAGGAACCGTTTGAGATTGATCCCGCCACATGTATTAAATGCGGAGCATGTATAGAAAAATGTAAGTTCAACGCAATTAAGGAGGGCTAAAGAATGAGTGCTATTAACAAACCAAGAACTATGATCGTCAATGGAAGACCTGTTCCTATAGAAGGTGAAAAAACACTTTTGGATCTGATCCGAAAAGCCGGATTCGACGTTCCTACTCTATGTCACCATTCACAGCTTTCTACCTTCGGCGCCTGCAGAATGTGCATAGTGGAAGATAAAAAGGGCGGAATCATAGCATCCTGCTCCACTCCGCCGAAAGCCGGAATGGAAATAAAAACCAACACTCCACGAATCAGGGAATACAGAAAAATGATTCTGGAACTTATGCTGGCAGACCATAACAGGGATTGTATCACCTGTGAAAAAAGAAGAGACTGCGAGCTTCTCAATCAGGCTCAGCGTTTCGGAGTAGATACTGTACGTTTTGAAACCTACAGTATGGACGGAACAAAAGATATGTCCTCTCCTGCTATCATAAGACATCCTGATAAATGTATCCTCTGCGGAGACTGCATACGTGTATGCGACGAAATACAAAATGTCGGAGCTATGGACTTTGTCAACAGAGGTTCGAATATGGAAGTAATGCCTGCCTTTGATATGCCTATAGCGGAAACCAACTGTGTCAACTGCGGACAGTGTTCCGCTGTATGTCCTACAGCTGCCATCACTATACGAAGCAATCTTCCTGAGCTTTGGGAAATGCTTAATGATGACAATATCATCGTTCAGGCTCAAATAGCTCCTGCTGTAAGAGTCGCTCTCGGTGACGATTTTAATTTCCCTTACGGGACCAATGTCATGGGAAAAATTGTAGCAGCTCTCAGAAAATTAGGTTTCGATGAAGTATATGATACAGCTACAAGTGCAGATCTTACAGTAATAGAAGAAGCTGCTGAATTCGTAGAAAGACTGAATTCAGGAGAAAAACTCCCACTCTTCACATCATGTTGTCCTGCATGGGTAAAATATGCAGAAAACAAACACCCTGAACTTATGGATAATATATCCAGCTGCAAATCACCTATGGAAATGTTTGGATCTGTATTGAAAGAAAAGGCAAAGAAGGATGCCGCAGGCAAAAAAAATAACAAAATCGTTAAAAATATAGCCATAATGCCTTGTACCGCAAAAAAATATGAAATACAGCGTGAAGACCTCAAGATGAACGGAGAGCAAGTCGTAGATCTTTCCATCACAACTCATGAACTCGCTACACTGATTATTGAATCCGGTCTCAATTTTAAGGATCTCCAGCCTGAAGCTGTCGATATGCCATTTGGTATTGCCAGCGGAGCCGGTGTTATATTCGGTGTAACAGGTGGTGTAACAGAGGCTGTCATCAGAAATGTAGTAAACCCTGAAAACAGATCTGAACTTGATGAAATAGCATTTACAGGCGTACGCGGACTGGAAGGTGTAAAAGAAGTCAAACTTCCATTCGGAGAAGAGAGAGTTCTTTCTATTGCCATCGTAAACGGTCTCAGAAATGCAGAAAACCTTATAAAAGCAATACAATCCGGTGAAGCTTATTATGATTTCGTAGAAGTCATGGCATGTCAAGGAGGCTGTATAGCCGGAGCAGGTCAGCCATTCGTTATCGGAAGAGCAAGACCTGAAAGATCTGAAGGCATGTACAATGCAGACAAAATGTCAAATGTCCGTACATCACAGGCAAATCCCGTTACAGAAGCGCTTTATAACGACCTCCTTTCAGGAGACAATGCGCACAGACTGCTACATTACAAATAATACTTATCAATAAAAAGATGCTGTCACATAAGGAATTTTATTCTTTATTGTGACAGCATCTTCATGTTGTTAAATAACGGCAAGTAATGGCTGGACAGCCTGAAAAATCATTCCCTTTAGATTATACTATCCCTCGACTTTATTAAGAGAGAATAATCAATGCAATTAAAACAAAATCCTCATTTCCTGTGTTTATGATAGCGTGCCCACTGCCATCTGGACAAAAGAACACATCCCCTGCTTTGGCCGGACGCTCTGTACCGTTATCATCTATGATTCCTGTACCTGACAAAATAAAATATGTTTCGGTTTCGCCATGATGTTCATGGTAATCAAATGTTGCTCCCGGCGACAATGAACATTTGGCATACAGACCGCATTTTCCATTCATCTGTTCTTCATCCAGCAACATTTCCATTTTCATAGTTCCATTTGTTACACCAGCATCTTTATCCATTATTTCAATTTTTGTAGTACATTTCATAATGTAACCCTCCTCACATTGTAAACAGTTTTTTTGTATCTCCAGAAACTTATGTCTTTCTGAAGTCCACAACAATATTTTATCATTAGAAGATCTTGTCGGTATGCGCACTCTCGACTAACAATTCTCTGGGACGCTGCATAAAAAACCGCTTTTGTATTACAAGGTCTGTTTCACTTAAACAAAGAAGTAAAAAATACAATCTTTGCCACATCTCAGGGATAGACAGTTATTGACTGCTTAACTCTTCTATGCTATGATTATAATAAAAATTTTCAAAAAATCAAGAATGCACTTTTTTGTAATATACTACCCTAAAGTATAGTGTAAATTAAGGAGGCCTAAATATGAAATGTCCGAGTACTTTTAATTGTCCTGTAGAAGCTACTTTAGATTTGATTGGTGGCAAATACAAAACACTTATCTTATGGCATTTAAGAGATGATATTTTACGTTTTAATGAGCTTAGTAGGCTCATTCCTCACGCAACGCCTAAAATGCTCACACAGCAATTACGAGAATTGGAAGCTGATAATTTGATTTTACGCAATGTTTACCCGGTTGTTCCACCAAAAGTAGAATATTCATTGACTGCATTTGGAAAAAGTATTATCCCAATATTAGATGTAATGTGTGAGTGGGGAGAAAATTATTTAGATAATGTTACCGTTCAAACCTAATGTTGCACAATTTTAAAATAATAGGATTATTATAATTCTTAAATTTTGCGTCGTAGACACAAAATTTAAGAATTAACTTCCCTTCAAGGCTGCTAATATAGAAAAAGACTGTCGCTTCACAATTTCCACCCCTAATATAGCAAACCCTTTTTATATATCCGCTTTGCATCACAGATCTGTAAGTTCCATATCTCCACATGTTCCTATAGGAACAGCGCCATCTATATAATTCACAACTTCTTCCATCATAAGTCTGTCAAACCATCCGCAAAGTTCTATGAATCCAATTCTTCGCCTTGCCAGCTTTGCGGCAACCTCTTTGGCTTGCTTGAGATCTTTAACAAAAACTGCCGTAGTTATGCACTCATCGCACTCCAAATTCACTTTCTTGGGAGTCTCTACCCCTTCCATCTGTATGATAATTCCGTAATCCTTAAATGACTGCAGTTTATTTAATTTAGCAAGTTCATCGATAGAATATTTGGCATTATCTATCTGCACACCTTCCCCTGCATCTTCTCTCATATAAGCAACAGTCTCATCATCAAAATCACCACATAGATTAATAAGAGTAAAACCTCTGGCAACCAGCTTTTTTATATATTCTTTTCCCGCTTCCATGCCATCCACACCTGCGATGATACTATAGCTCTTATGATTTTTATATACAGCCGAATAAGTTTCGGGAGACTGTCCCGGAACATTAATTAAAAAAGCAAACTTTAACATCTAAAACCTCCAAAAATATATTTCTCCTGATATTTAAAGATATATTATCACCTTGCTATCCCTTGTGCAAGCAGCAAAAACTTTACCGAAACAAGTGATTAAAAATTTCATCACATCAACGACAAATTTCTTTACTATAATAACTCTGTATAATCTTAAGTTTTAAAAATAAAAAAGGAAATATTTATATGGAACTTCTAACTACGGCCGTACAGATGGCCGGTATATATTTTACAACTGCTGTTCGATGGATTTTTTTATTTCTGTCAGCGTTCATACTTATAAGACAGATACGTTCACTGCTGCAGGCCCGGAACCCTTCCGAGATCTGGGCTTACTTAGGATGTCCCGATGGCAGCAGCGTTCCTCTGACTCACTGGGAAAATCTAATCGGCAGAGGCCGAGGCTGCGATATCATATTGAATCTCACAAGTGTTTCCCGCAGCCACGCTACTCTTATAAGAGATTCCGACGGAATCTGGAAATATAATGACCTTAATTCTAAAAATGGTTCTAAAATAAACGGAAATCCCGTAAAAAAAGCTACTGTCTTAAAAGCCGGAGATGTTCTTACCATTGGAGGATCAGATTTCACACTGTATCCGGTAAGTCTCCAAGAACGTATGTCAAATATAGAACGGCGCAGACGGAAAACCCGTCCGGTATCACCATGGCCTTCTCTTGTAGCATTAAGTATATTTCAGCTGCTGGCAGTCATACAGTTTAAAATATCCTTGGGAGAAAACTTCCCTGCCAATCTGCCTATAGCATTTGCCCTTCTCTGCGGCCTTATGTGGTTTTATGTAATTTTCATGAGAGTTCTTAAAAGAGTAGGATTTGAAATGGAAATAATCGCATTTTTCCTTTCTACCCTAAGCCTTGCAGTTACAGCTTCCGCCTATCCCGGCTCTGTTTTCAAACAGGCCGTATGTGTAATTTTGGGACTGGGCCTTTTCTTTGGACTTTGCTGGTATCTGAGAGATCTCAACAGAGCTAAGAAGATTACATATATACTTATGGCGGTCAGCGTCTTTCTGCTGATAATAAATCTCGCTCTCGGTACCATAAAATATGGAGCACAAAACTGGGTTCAAATAGGAGGCTTTTCATTCCAGCCGTCTGAGCTTGTTAAAATTGTATTCGTATATGTGGGAGCAGCTACATTAGATGAACTGCAGCAAAGAAAAAATCTAACTATATTTATGGCTTTCTCTGTATTTTGCCTTGGCTGCCTTGCAATAATGGGGGACTTCGGTACAGCAATCATCTTCTTTGTCACATTTCTCGTTATCTCGTTCCTCAGAAGCGGAGACTTCTCTAAACTCATACTGATCGTAGGCGCCGCAGGTCTCATGGGCCTCATGGTGCTGAGGTTTAAACCATATATAGGTGCAAGATTCGAAACATGGGGGCATGTATGGGAAGACCCCACAGCAGGGGGATTCCAGCAGGTCCAGACTATGACCTCTGCCGCAAGCGGAGGGCTTCTTGGCCTTGGCGCCGGGGAAGGCAATCTCAGTGATGTAGCAGCAGCCAGCACAGATCTTGTATTCGGACTCTTAAGTGAAGAGTGGGGTCTTATAATAGCTATTCTCTCAGTATTATGCATAATAACTCTGGGAATCTTTGCAGTGCGCGCTATAATAGCAGGAAGATCTACATATTACAGTATCGCTGCCTGCGCTGCAACGTCCATGTTTATATTCCAAACCATACTCAATGTGTTCGGATCTGTAGACCTGCTGCCTCTCACAGGAGTTACTTTTCCATTTGTATCATCGGGAGGTACCAGTATGATAGCCTCGTGGGGACTTCTTGCTTTCCTCAAAGCAGCTGATACACGACAAAACGCCAGCTTTGCCATAAGGTTGGACAAAAAAGGAGAATTTGAGCAGGAACTCGAAGGCGGTAGCCTTGAAGATCCTGATGAACTTTACCGATCAATACCTAAAGCTTCAAAAATCAGAAAGCCTTCTTCAAAACGAAGATTCGAAAATACTACAGTAGTAAAAAAATCACGGAAAGCTGACAGAAAACCAATACAATATACAGATTTTTCCGATGAAGATTTTTTCGAAAGTTTCGAACATCCGTCACAGCAAAAAAACAGACCTTCCCGGCAGTCCCAACGTCTACGGCCATCGCAATCACTGCAGGATCATCATAATGACTCGCCGGTAACTCTGGATGATATTTTTGGAGGTGACGATAAATGAAAAAAATAGAAAAGCGTGCCATCATGTGTCTTCTTCTGGCAGGTGTTCTGCTTATAGGCGTAGGAATATTTTCTTACAGGTACTTTGCCCACGGCGATGACTGGGCATCATATGAAGGCAACAGAGATGTATATAACGAAGGAGATCTTTCCAAAGGGAAACTCTATGATGTCAACGGGAATCTTCTCATGCAAAACACCACTGACGGCATGATATACAATGACAATACTTCTATTCGAAAAGCACTGATGCATATAACAGGAGATAAAGATAATAACATATCCACAGGAGCCAACAGAGCTTTCACCGATGAACTCATAGGCTATGATTTCATCAACGGTGTCTATTCCCTCAACAATGCAGGAAAAGATGTTACACTCACGCTGGATGCAGACGTGTGTGCCACAGCTTATGAAGCTCTTAACGGACGCAACGGTACAGTAGGCGTATATAACTATAAAACAGGGGAAATCATCTGTATGGTAAGTGCTCCTACATACGACCCCATCGATCCGCCCGCCTCTCCGGAAGACGGTGTATATATAAACAGACTGACATCAGCAACCTTTGTTCCCGGTTCTATATTTAAACTTGTTACAGCGGCAGCCGCTATAGAAAATCTTGACGACGCTTACACCTGGGCATTCAATTGTACCGGCTCAGTAAGCTATGGAGGTAATTATAAAGTCACGGATCTTCAAGCCCACGGAACCGTAAATCTCGAGAAGGCTCTGGAAGTTTCATGCAACTGTTACTTCGGACAGCTTGCCGAAAAGCTGGGACCTGCGCTGATGGAGGAGTATACAAAAAAAGCAGGACTTACAAGTTCATATGACATAGACGGAATAAAGACCAGCGAAGGAACGTTTGAATTTCCCGACAGCGGCATGAATCTGGCATGGACCGGTATAGGACAGTGGAAAGATATGATAAATCCATGTGCGATGATGATATATATGGGAGCAATCGCAAACGGAGGTGAAGCGACACTTCCAACCATTATAAAGCCAACTTCTTTCATAGATAAACAACTTGCCAAGTTACCTATGTTCGGAATAAAAACCAAGAGCATGATCGATTCATCTACGGCCTCTTCTTTGACGGAAATGATGGCAAACAATGTATCTGCTCATTACGGTTCAGAAAATTATCCGGGATTGAATATATGTGCAAAAACAGGAACAGCAGAAGTCGGCAACAACAAAAGACCTCATGCATGGTTTGCAGGCTTTCTTAATGATGAAACCAATCCGTATGCTTTTATCGTCATGGTAGAAAACGGAGGATACGGAGCTGATGCGGCAGGATCAGTTGCAAACAAGGTTCTTCAGGATATCGTTAACTAAGGAAAAAAACGCCCACTTCTTAATAAAGTGAGCGTTTTTTTATTTATAACTCAGATCACAATTCTGATCTGTGACTTCTACCCATGTATTGCCTACCGTAAATTTGAATTCGTTGCCTTCATTATCTTTAAAAATGGTTCTGGAATCAAGATCTTCTCTGGACCATGTGCCCTTAACTGCAACTCCTCCCGTAAACAGTATAGCTTCGCCGCCTGCGCACATATCTATCTTCAGTCTGCCTTTACTGTCAAGGACAGAGCTGCTGACTTTCTGCACCAGAACATTGCTCGCTGTTATAGACTCTCCTGTCTCATGATCTATATACTTTTTGCCTGCGAGAGTCCGAGTATATTTCCCCGAAGATTCATCATATGTAAACTCAAATTTACTTTCAGCATATTTGAAGGTCAATGAAGTCGCTTCCTCGCCCTCGTTGGTCTGAGCTCCTTTGAGAAAGTCAAAAGAACGAATATCCTGTTTTTCATCCCACCACCCCTGTTGATCTATTTTGGCTTTTACTTCTTCCCATTTTATATAGGAATTATGAGGAGCACTTTTATCACTGACTCTATAAAATTCGCAGTCACTGTTCATGGCGTTTATATAAGGAACAACATCTGACATCAGATAGGACTTCGCTTCAGGGCTCCATCCATGCGCCAGAAAAATTCCTTTGTATTCTCTGGCCAGATCTACAAAATACGGTCTTGTACTCCTTATGGGTCCAAATTCTTCAGGAAACTGTCCGTAATATACAGCCTGAAGCCTTGTCTGCTTTCCTTCAACAGGAAACTCGTAAACCATATCTGTTTTAGACAGCCACGATTGAGGAACAGCATCTCCTACGTTATCTATCGAAACTATCAGTGGTCTGGCCGGTAAATCTTCACTGCTTACTTCACCGGTAAGAGGATTTATGATTTCTTCTTTATCTTTTATTCCGGGAAGCCCTCCGATGATCTTTCCGCCAAGAGAAACAATTCCTATCGCTCCTACAATCACCACCAGTGCTGCCAAGATTATCACAAACACGGATAATTTACCGGGCTTTCTCCTTCTTCGCCTTTTTCTTGAAGTTTCCATCATTCTTCATCTTTCCCTTTCAGAGTTTATTTGTTATACTGTATTGTACCATATCTTAGGAGGACTTAGAACAATGAAATATGATTTTTCGCCGAAGGGCGTCTGTCCTACAAAGCTTGAATTCGAACTGGACGGAAACATAGTAAAAAATGTACACTTCAAAGGAGGTTGCAGCGGCAACCTCAAGGCTCTTGCGGCACTTACGGAGGGAATGACGGTAGATCAGGTCAAAGAACGTCTGCTTGGTATAACCTGCGGTTCAAAAAAAACCTCATGCTCAGATCAGTTTGCCCAGGCCTTGATGGAGGCGCAGAAAAAAGAACAAGCCAAATAGGAGGCCATGAAGAATGGGAAATCTGTTCATCAAATTATTTGTCAGGGATTACGAAAATACTTCTGATCCTAAAGTACGTGAAAGATACGGTAAGTTTGCCGGCGTAGTTGGTATCATTTCCAATGTAGTTCTCTGCACCATGAAGATACTTATCGGTATTTTTTCCAGCAGTATCGCCATAATCGCCGACGGCATAAACAATCTTGCCGATGCATCATCATCACTGATGACACTGATAGGATTCAAGCTGGCATCACAACCCGAAGACGAAAATCATCCATACGGACACGCCCGCATTGAATATCTCACCGGACTTTTCGTATCTATTCTTATAATAATTTTAGGCGTACAGCTTCTGAAAACATCTATTGAAAAAATACTTGATCCTGAAATCCTTGAATTCAGCTATATCACCATAATCACTCTTGTGATCGCCATAGTTATCAAACTATGGCAGTCTATGTTTAATAAAAATATAGGAAAAAGAATTAATTCGGTCACACTGATAGCTACAGGTGCTGATAGCAGAAATGACGTGATTGCCACAGGAGTCGTTCTCATAAGCGTTCTGGTGGGGAAATTCACCGACCTTAAGATAGATGGATATATGGGATGTCTTGTTGCTCTGTTTATCATATGGTCAGGCATACAGCTGGTGAGAGAAACTTCCAGCCCTCTGCTGGGAGAAGCCCCTGATGAAACGCTGGTCTCAGACATAGCCGAAACCGTCATGAGAGAACCATGTGTTTTAGGTATACATGATCTCATCGTCCATAATTACGGACCGGGAAAAATATTTGCCTCTATACATGTAGAAGTAGATGCCGACGGAGATCTTATGAAAAGCCACGATATGATAGACAATATAGAACGGCTTGTGAAAGAAACACTTCATATAGAATTTGTTATTCACATGGATCCTGTGAAAACCAATGACCCACTCATCAATAAACTTCGTGCAATTATAGAGGAGGCATTCTCTCCCCTTGAAGGAGTAGAGAGCATACATGATTTCAGGATAGTTCCCGGCCCTACTCATACCAACGTAATTTTTGATGTAGTACTTTCAACAAAATGCAGATACCCTGAAAAACAAATTCTCAGAATTGCCAATAATGCCGTGAAAGCGGTCGATAACAAATACTTTGCCGTCATAACATTTGACAAAGCATATACTAAAATTTAAAACAGCATAAAAGCGTATGACTATCCATCATATGCTTTTTTAAGCATTCTTATTTCTCTCTCATACCCGTCGAGCTCATTAGGTGTTTCCAGTATACACGGACGGCCTTTAAGCTTTGGATGATTGATTACCCTCACTATCGCATCATAACCTATACATCCTTCACCTATTTTGGCATGTCTGTCTTTATGCGCTCCTACAGGATTGAGACTGTCATTGATATGAAGCGCATGAAGCTTATCAAGTCCTATGATATTATCAAACTCCTCTACTACCCCATCCAGATTATTTATTATATCATACCCTGCGTCACTTACATGACATGTGTCAAAACAAACACCTATCTTTTCTTTTATCTTTACCCCATCTATTATAGCCCGAAGTTCTTCAAACTTTCCCCCGATCTCGCTGCCTTTACCCGCCATGGTTTCCAAAAGTATCACAGTATTCTGATGAGGTGTTATTATCTCATTTAGCAGCTGCGTTATTAGCTCTATACCTTTCTCCACTCCCTGTCCCACATGACTGCCCGGATGAAAATTATAATAGTTTCCCGGAATATGCTCCATACGCTGCATATCATCTGACATCGCTGTATAAGCAAACGCTCTTACCTTTTCAGTAGCCGAGCAGGGATTCAGAGTATATGGGGCATGAGCTACCAGTCTGGCAAAATTATGTTCAGCTGCAAGCTCTAAGAATCTCTTCACATCATTTTCATCAATGTCTTTAGCCCTGCCGCCTCTTGGATTCCTCGTAAAAAACTGGAATGTGTCGGCACCTATTTTTAAAGCTTCTTTTCCCATATGCTCAAAGCCTTTGACTGAGGATAAATGACATCCTATATTAAACATTTCGCCATCCTTTATTCTATATCTACAGGCTCAAAAACTTCAGGCCCCTGTCCGCAAAGCGGGCATACGAAATTTTCAGGGAGTGTATCTCCCTCATAGATATATCCACAAATAGTGCAGACAAAACCTTTTTTCTTTTCTGGTTTTATCTTTTCATTTTCATCATCAAAAATCTCTTCAGCATTATCTAATGATTTCTTCTTTGAAATCATTTCAGCAGCCAGCTCTTTTATCTGTTTCCGACTCTTATCGTTTATCGCCGATAATATAGTTACGTTGTTTTCAGCCATGTTGATATCCTTAGAACCTTCAAAAGCTTTTTTCATTATCTTTATAGCCATAGGCGCCCATGTTCCGTTTTCTATAAGCCCTACCGTTCTGTTCTGATAATTTCTCTCCTTAAGATGTTCTATAAATTCCTTCATGAACGGGAATATATCAGAATTATAAGTAGTAGTAGCCAGAATCATCCTGTCATATCTGAAAGCGTCCTCCACAGCTTCGGCCATATCACACCTTGCAAGATCATTGACAACCACAGTTTCCTCTCCCGCAGCTTTGAGTTCCTGTTCCAGCAATTCGACAGCGCTCTTGGTATTGCCGTAAACTGAAGTATAGCATATACAAACCCCTGACGTTTCAGGTCTGTAACTTGACCATATGTCATAAAGACCTATGTAATACTCAAGATCTTTATCCAACACCGGTCCATGAAGCGGGCATATAATCTTTATATCAAGATCTGCCGCTTTCTTAAGTACATTCTGAACCTGAGCTCCGTACTTCCCGACAATACCTATATAATATCTTCTTGCTTCACATGCCCAGTCATCATCAGCAGAGTCCAGCGCCCCGAATTTTCCAAATCCATCAGCTGAGAAAAGGATCTGCTCCTTTGATTCATATGTCATCATTACTTCCGGCCAATGCACCATAGGCGCAAATATGAAATTAAGCTGATGATTTCCAAGTGCAAGAACATCGCCATCCTGAACGATCATTTTATTTTCCACTGTCATCCCCGGAAAAAACTGCGATATCATATTAAAAGTCTTCTTATTTCCTACTATAGTTACATCAGGATATTTCTCTTTTAAAGCCTTTATTGATGCCGAATGATCAGGCTCCATATGCTGCACCACCAGATAATCAAGAGCTTCTCCTCCAAGCGCCTCCTCCACGTTAGCCAGCCACTCTTCAGTCTTTCTCTTATCTATGGTATCAATGACAACGTTTTTCTCGTCTTTTATGATGTATGAATTATACGCCATACCTTCAGGTACTTTATACTGGCCCTCGAACAGGTCAATATCGTGATCGTTGGCCCCCACATATATAATCGAATCCGTAACATTATTCATCATTGCTGATTCCTCCTTCAACATATTCATTTACAATACTTTTATCGAATCTCCGGTTTTCACTTTTCCGGCTTTTATCACCTTGATAAAAATTCCCTCTCTCGGCATCACACAGTCTCCCGCCAATTCTCTTATAGCACATCCGTGATGGCATTCCTTTCCAATCTGGGTTACCTCTCCTTCAGCTTCACCTATTTTAAGCTTCGTTCCCACAGGAAGCGTATAAAGCTCTATACCTTCCGTAAGAATATTCTCGGCAAAATCCCCGCTTTTCAATTCAAAATCAAGTGATTTCTGTACCTTTTCCACGCTTTCAGCCGCCAGAAGGCTTACCTGTCTATGCCAATTTCCTGCATGAGCATCACCTTCAATACCATGATTCACTTTCAGATAGGCTTCTCCTATATTGTGCTTCTGCACGCCCTTTTTTTCACTTATGCACACCGCTTTAACTTTCCCGTCCGGCAAATGGATAGCAGCGCAGTCGCCGGATTCTCCTAAAAGGACTTCCACGCCATGTTTTACAGGCTTTATAACTGCTTCAAGGCATTCCGAAGCAGCTTTCCTGCTCCCCGGCAAATTTATTATGAGAGTTCGCTTCCTCAGACCTGCCGTCGCTCTTGAAAGCATTCCCATAGGAGTTATCCTCATGCTTTCAGCTCTCATCGCCTCCGGAATACCTCTGACTTCTCTGTCAACAACTGCCATAGTAGCTTCCGGGGTCACATCTCTTACAGAAAAACCTGTACCTCCTGTAGTT